>NZ_JBMFGY010000048.1:0-24125 GCF_049977125.1 Acidiphilium sp.
CCATCCCCCACCCCATCGCGGCAGCACAAGAAGCAAAAACGGCAGAAACAACAAAAAATAACGCCCGGACGGACCCGCGATTTCCGTTGCCCCAACCGCCGTCCAGCTCAGATACAAGGATAACTCCATCGCCAGCACACTCACCCCGATCAACCCCAGACGAAACAACCCATCCGCCACAAGCAGCGACCGCTCCTGCCCACCCGCTACAGCTCCGGCGGTACTCGCGATTAACGCCACCGGCCACGCCACATATTCCCAGCGCGGCAGTGGAATCGACAACCAACCCAGCACACCAACCGCCGACGCCACAATCGCCCGCCCGTGATCGATCAGAAACCGCACCGGCAACTCCAGGACCGCCAGCGGATGCGCCACCAATACGCGCAGATTATCGATCGCATCCGTCCCGTGCAGCCATATCCGTGGATCCCCCGGCCAGAGCGGTCCCGGATGATACGGCGCCCGCCCATAAGGCACCATTGATACCAGTACCATCACAATCACCCAGACCAGTGCCGGCAGCCCATACCAGGCCACGGAAACAAGACGACGGCTGAACCCCGGCGCCGCAACCGGAGTCGCCGCAACAAACAACAGCAACCCATAGGGCGGCTTGGCACAAAGGATCAGTGCGAACAGGCCAAGGGCCAGATGGCGCCAGATTGATCGACCACTCTCTGCCCGCGTCAGCAACGCCCCAACCAGAGCCGTCGCCGCAATGATCTGTCCATCCTGGTTGAACGACGCCCCTAGGCTGAGCGCCATTGGTAGACACAAAACGACAAATAAGACCCCGCGCCCCCAAGCCGCCAGCAGCAGCGCCGTAAACCCCAGCGCCAGATAACTCGCCAGCATCGCCAAACGCCCGCTGTAGAGTGATTCGAGCGGTGTGGCGCCAAATGCACGGCTCAGCGCGATACCGAACGCACCCGGCCCGTAGAAAACCGGAAAATATTGAACCGTGTTCGGACAAAAATCATAACCGCGCCCCCGTGACCACTGAATCGATCGCGCTCGCGCCAGACGCCGCGCCGAGAGGACACGCGGTACCCCCGGTGCCAGTTCGGCCAGCGAGGCTGCGATGATAGCTCGGTTCACCATGACCCCAGACAACGCCACCTCCCGCCCCGCCTCAGCCACCCATCGCCGATGACCGAGAATCTGACCATCCAGCAAACCAGCCGCTCGAGCGATATGCGCAGGCTCATCCGCTACCTGGCCGATCGGCGTGACCATCGCCAGCTCGATCCCGGTCGGCGCCGCGCAGACCAAAAACCACCACGCCAGCCACCGCATCGGCGGTACACAGCGCAGCCATCCCCCCCTGGCCCTTGATCCGCCCAGGCCGATCATGCGCCCGTTTTCCTGTGGTGCCGATGGTCACCGCACCCGGCTGACGCCGGCGTGGGATCCCAACACGCGCCGGTGCTCATCGCCCGAGTACGCCTTGCCGTCCCCGCCCTTGTCAGCCCCAGCGCCATCAATCGCCCCCGTTTTGCTATATTCGACCGTCAATCGAACCCCGCACCCGATCGACACACCCGCGCCAGACAACCAGCCTGCTCAGACGCGCAGACCGCTTCCCTACCCCATCAGAGCATGATGATCATACCGCACCCGTGCGCCATCGGCTCCGAGCGCACAACGCCAATACCCGACGGGCGTCATATCCCGCGCCAGGACGTCAAACGTACTTTTACCCGAGATTACCCCCGATTCTCCAAATAGCATTAACATAAATTTAATATTTCTCCACGATACTACTCTCGGTAACCAGACCGTCACTCACAGGGAGATACCGATGGCCTATGTCCAACCTGCACGGCGCCTGTCCAGCGCAGACCCATCCATGACCCCTCTTACCGACCCTCCCGCCGGTCGGGACCGATCCATCGTGCGACGGCTCAGGGACCTTAGAGTCACCGAACTCAACACATGCTTCGACGCGGAGGACAAGGTCCTATGGTGTCTGATGCAGCCCCGGCAACGCCCGTGCTTTACACCGAAACTCCTCGAGGATATCGCCACCCTGCAGCGTCTGATCACCGCCGCGAGCACAGCGACCGCGCCCGCCATCGATTATCTCATCCTCGGATCCGCCGTACCGGGCGTGTTCAACCTCGGCGGCGATCTCGCCTTGTTCGTCAACACCATCAGATCCGGTGATCGCGCCGCGCTGCAGCGATACGCTCGCGCCTGTGTCGCCGTCGGCCACGCCAATTATCGCAGCTATAATGATAAAGTCACAACAATCGCCCTGCTCGAAGGCGACGCGCTAGGCGGCGGCTTCGAATGCGCCCTGAGCTGCGATATCCTGATCGCCGAGCGTCACGTGAAATTCAGCCTGCCGGAAATCATCTTCAACCTGTTCCCCGGCATGGGTGCTTATAGTTTCCTGTCCCGGCGGGTCGGTGCCTATCAGGCCGAAACCATCATCCGCAGCGGCCGCAGCTACAGCGCCCAGGATATGCATGACCTCGGCGTCATCGACGCCGTAGTCGATTCGCACACCGCCCGACAAGAAATTGCCGCATTGATCGCCGCACGTCGCCACAACAAGGGAACGATGCGCGCCCTGCATCAGATCCGACGCCGGGTAAACGGCGTCTCCCTTGCCGAGATGAACGACATCACCGACCTCTGGGTCGATACCGCCATGGGCCTCACGGACCGTGATCTGCGCAAGATGAGCCATATCGCCGCAGCGCAGGACCGTCTCCGGACCCGCGCGATTCCGTCGGCTCCAGCGGGTCAGGACGGCCTGCCGGCCCCGGCCGCACTCATCCCGGCGTCATGAAAAATCCCGGCTGGCAGAACTATCATCGATCATCGCGGTGAGCGCCGCCGTCACCCGTTCGATCTCCTCACCAATCGCCGCGAGCCAGATCGCTGACCACTCGCGCAGATCCTGACCTGAACTCGACTGACCCGGCAGGCAGAGTGCCGCCAGATGATGCGCACCGATATGTGCCGACACGCTGCGCAACGCATGGGCGTGCGCTCGAAACGCGCCCTCATCGCCGCGGGCACCCCCCTCCTGCAACTGGCGATAGCTCGCCGCGATCTCGCCCTGTACGGTCACCAGAACGTCATGCAAAAACCGGTCTCCTCCGAGCCGACGCAGACCGCTCAGCGCCTCGCTGCCGATCGCCGGCGGCAGCGGCAGCGCGGACTTTGTCACCACGCCGACTGCGCCAACCGCAGAATTGCGAATCGCGGCATCAGCGATCGCCGCATCACCACCCGTAACGACCTGATGCACCAGACGCAGAAGCGCCTCCGGTTCGACCGGCTTGATCGCACATACAACCATGCCGGCATCGAGACAGCGCAACCGCGTCGCGGTTGTCGCATCCGCGGTCAGACCGATGATCGGCACCAGATCGGCCGCCCGCACTGCCCCGACATAGGCAACGGCCGCTTCGATTCCGCCCATGACCTGCATATTGACATCGAAAATCGCCACATCAAATTGCGATTCCGCAAGCGCGGCAAGCGCCTCCTGCCCGTTGCGGGTAACGGTGACCGCATACCCGCCCGCCGTGAGACTCATCTCCAGCACCATCCGATTGGTCGAATTGTCATCGGCGAGCAGAACCCGGAACCGCCGGTCCGCACGATCCAAGCGGGAACTGAGCTGCGGGCGCTCGCCCATCCGGCACAGACGCTCGATCAGGACCAGACACCGCTCCAGATCGGTCTCACCGAGATCCGGCACCATCGTCGTCGCACAATGGCGCTGGATCGACAGCGGCGGTAACCCCCCCACCGCCTCCGCGCAGACCCCCACCAGAACCAATCCATTATCATCGTCGCGCTCATCGTCGCGCATTGTCGGCAACACCTGGGCAAAACCGATCACACCAATCCCTTCCAACCCCGGCACCACCGGTCCTGGGCGCAGATCGCCACGGAGCTGCACACCATGACCGGCCAGAAGGTCGCGTATTGTGGCGAGCGATGCCGACCCGTGCTGCAGAACAACCGCCGACAGCGGGGACGCATGTGCCAGCGGATCGGTGTCAGGTGCCTGTCGCGCTAACGGAATTGTCACCGAGAAGCGGCTGCCCTCACCGACCATGCTGTCGACCGCGATCGTGCCGCCCAACACCGCCACATTATTACGAACAAGCGTCAGACCGAGGCCAATGCCGCCGTAACGCTCATGCACCGTTGGATTCGCCTGTGAGAACATCTCGAAAATACCCGGCAACTCATGCGGCTCGATCCCCGGACCCGAATCAGCGACTTCGACATGCACCAGCGCCCGCCCCTCGCTCTCGCCCCGACAATCGACCCCGATTGTGATATGACCGCTTTCGGTGAATTTGAACGCATTGCCAACCAGATTGAGCAGAATATCGTGAAATTTCCGGCCATCGCCATGCAAGCGCAACGGTGTCCGTGCTGTCACATGCAGATTCAGCGCCAGGCCCTTCTCCCGGCAGGGCAGCCGGAACATGGTCCGAATGTTGCCCAGCAGGACCATCAGATCAAAATCAACCGCCGTGACAGACACGCGCCCGGTCTCGATGCGCGCGACGTCAAGTAACCCGTCGATCATCGACAACAGGCTGCGGGCCGCCGTCAGAATCGTCTCACTCATCCGCTGCTGCGCATCGGTCAGATCGCTCCGGTCGAGCAAATTCGCCATCCCGATGATCGCGGTGAGCGGCGTCCGCAGCTCATGACTAACGCTGGTCAGAAACAGCGACTTCGCCTGACTCGCCTGCTCGGCGGCCTCGCGCGCCCGCGACAGGCGCGTTATTAGCGCCTGCGCATATAATGGAACCACCGTAAGAGACATGAAACCACCCAGCACAACCGCAGGGTGATGCCGCCAATAGGGTGTCGTGACCACCATCACGCTGAAACCGACCAGGGCCACCGCCATCGAAAGTCGGAGATACCAGGCACCGAAGCGGAAACCATTGCCGAAGACAATCCAAAGATACCCGGCAAACAACCATTGCGTCGCCGCGCCGCCGATATGCAATTCATAGGATGCGGCACCACAATCGGCCAGTAAGGCGATCACCCGCCGGGCCAGAATAGCCCGCCCCCCCCCACGCAACGCAATGAGGATCAGAGCGCCGAACGCCGCATAGGCCGCCGCCACCGCCACCGCCTGCCCCCGGTTCACCGGCGCTGGCAGAGACCACAGGTTGAATCCAATCGCGACAACGCCGACGATCAGACGATTGACCGCCATCTGCGGTTCGCTGTCCACCGCCATCCAGCGCAACGTCATCCAGGACCATTGGCGCCGTTGCATCAACCGGTCATGATCACGCGCGCGTCTCTCTGGTGCAACACCGGCAACCGACGGTCGGCACCTCGGTCCGAAAACGCGACGTCCTTGCGGTCACGCAACACCTCGTTGCGATCCATTGGGTAGCCGGTAACATATCCCTGCACCAGATCACAGCCCAGCGACCGCAACCCACTCACCTGCCCGAGCGTCTCAACCCCCTCGGCCAAAACCTCGACATTGAGAGTCCGGGCCAAACCGATGATCGCGGTGACGATCGCCTCACTTCGCCGCGAGTCGAGCGTGGCGATAAAGGTTCTGTCGATCTTCAGAAGATCGATCGGGAGATAGGACAGACGGGCCAGCTCCGAATAACCGGTCCCGAAATCGTCAATCGCGATCCTGACCCCGATCCGATGGATCGCTTCAAGCTGGTCAATGCTACGCTGGTCACCATTGATCATGATCCCCTCGGTCAACTCGAGCTCGAGCAGTCCTGGCGGCACTCCCGTTTCTGCCAAGACCGCACAGACACGGTCACTGAACCCCGGATCATGGAAGCTCTGGGCCGAAAGATTGATGGCGACGCGACAGGGTTTACCCTGGATGTCGAACCAGCGCCTCGCCTCGATACACGCCGTCCGCAGAACCCAGTTGTCGATGGCCGGCATCAAGCCGCTCTCCTCGGCGATCGAGAGGAACGTCCCCGGGAGTGCCACCGTATCGGCAGTCTGCTGCCACCGGATCAGCGCCTCAAACCCGACCACCTGATCAGACCGCAAATCCCGCTGGGGTTGATAGACCAGAAAAAATTCTCCCCGTTCGAGGGCCCCGCGCAACATCGCCCTGGTCCTGATCACTTCCTGCGCCTGATCGCGCATCGCCGCGTTAAAAAATTCGACGTTGTTCCGCCCGCCGGCTTTGACCCGATACATCGCCAGATCAGCATTGTTCAGGAGTTCCTCCACTGTCACACCATCGTTCGGATATAGCGTGACACCGACACTGGCACTGATGGTGACCACCTGATCATCGATCAGAAACGGCTCCTCGAGCACACGGGTGATCCGCTGCGCCAATGTCCTGGTCTGGCTCTCGCGATCGGTGCCGATCTGAATGATCGCAAACTCATCACCGCCCAACCGGGCGACCACATCTTCACGACGAATGACGGCTTTCAGCCGTTGACTGACCGCCTGGAGCAGCCGATCGCCGTAATGATGGCCGAGTTCGTCATTGACAGTCTTAAACCGGTCCAGATCAACGTAATACAGCGCGAAAGGCCGACGAGAGTCGCGATTCCGCTCGATTTCCGCTGTGATCCAGCTATTGATGAAATACCGATTAGGTATCGCGGTCAGCGGATCATGCTCGACCTGATAGAGCAGTTGCATCTCAGCGGCCTTGCGTTCGGTGATGTCCAGCGCCGTCGTGATCACCCCGCTGACCGCCCCGTCCGGTTCCCGCAAGGGCGACTTCGTGACAAAAAACACGCGGGCTTGGCCGGCACCATCCGTGATCGTCTCCTCGAACCCATCACTCGTCTCGCCGGTGGCGATGATCCTTCGATCCAGCGCCGTCAGCCCGCCCACCCGCGCGTGACCGCAGCATTTGCCATGATAGGCATTCGAGAAAATTGGCAAGCCGGCACTGCTGACCGCGCTGATGATCGCAGGAACCGAGTCAATCACCTGGAGGAGTTGTTCGCGGCTGTTGCGGATCATCTGGTCCGCCCAGCGCTCCGAGGCTTCGAGCTTCGTCTCCAGCTCGGCCGCACGCTCACGCGCCCGGCGCTGATGCGCGCTCAATCGCAGCAGATTTCTGACACGGGGCAGAAATTCAGCGTGATCGACCGGGGTGAGCAAAAAATCGGTCGCCCCGGCCTCCAGCGCCTCGATCCGGATCGCACGATCGTCATAAGCCGTCGCCACAACAATCGGCGTGTCAGCACAACCCGGAATCGTCCGGATGACACGGGTCAATGCAGCGCCTGTCATGGCGGGCATCTTGAAATCGGTGATGATCAGGTCGGCAGTATTATCGGTCAACCACGCAATTGCCTGCTGCGGTCGCCGGAACGCCTGGACCGTCACCTCGGGATGATCGATCGATTCCGACAATTTCGTATAGATCATGATGTTCGCCGCAGAATCGTCAACAATCACAATTGTCGGCATCGGACACCCCTCCTCCACGGACGACTGCACTCGTCTACGCTGTGCACAAAATGCGCTAGTACTTGTCGTCCCTGGCCCCAGTCAGACCATAGACCCCAAACCATCAGCTCAACGAGGCTTCCCCTCCCTCCCTGACCCGGGGGCGATATCGCACCACTTTTCCCGACGGACCGCCAATTCCTTTGCATCGTCGCTGGAACCTGCACCCGCGGCGTTCATGGCCATAGCGTGCAAACCCAGCGCTCCGCCGCGTCACCACCCAACCCGGTCGATTGTCCAGCACCGAGCAGGCGCAACGGCCAAAACCATCGGATAAAGCAAGACAGACTCGCCTCGAGAGGCTCTCCAACCGGAATCGCCTGAACCCAACCCACCCGATCGTCACCGCGATCCGCGGATGTCGGCCCGCACCATGGTCAAGCAAGCGTGATCGGATCTGACGCCTCACGATCGTATCTCCGGCGCCACCATCCTCATGCGCCTAGCGGCAATGACCAGAAACGGTGATCATGCATATTGCTTCACCGGATGGCGCAGGTGCCATAGACGCTCATGTGCCGCCACCACCCCCTCGATACACCTGCGGCGATTTTCCAACGGACCGAGAGCGTCACGGATCAACATCCCCTCGAGAATCCCAACAAGCTGCTCAGCGACGTCAAGGTCACCCTGGTCGCAGGCCTGATGAAACGACAGCAGCAACTTGTCCGACAACCGTCTGGTGTAACGAATTGACGCTCCCGGGTTTCCCACAGCCGCGTCCTGGTCCTGATCGGCAACAGCCCTAACCACCATGTGTTTTTTCCTATGATGAAGCCAAATGATGAAGCCAAAACCGACGTTCGAGCCACGCCAAGCGAAAAGTTGTTACCATAACTCAACCTTGAATAGCAAGATATTGTGACGCGCCACCGTCATCAAACCGACCTTCTTCATATCGTACTCGTCACAAAAATAACGTGCTTTGTCCGAAAATTGACCGGAGTTGATCATGGTCGCGTCGTGCCCGCCTCTCGCTCTTTCCTCCGGAGAACCCGGCGCCCGCGTGACGCTGTGCTGCCATGGCCAGCCAGAGACGATACGACCGCGCCGGACATCCACCGACATTGACCGCCGCGTCACCAAATTACCAAGAACGCTCCCGCGTTTCCAGCCGAGCGGGCAGGTCCAATACCTCCCGACAGGATAAAACACCTCCCGGGGGGTGCCGTGCAGGCGGTGGCCGGGATGACCTCTCCCAAGCTCCCCCGCCTTCCAGCCAGAACCAACCGAGGGCATCTCGACGAACCGGGGAAAACAAGACCAAAAATTCAGCAACGCCCTCCTCAATCGCGCTACATCGAGATCGGCAGTCATGATCAGCGTGCGACCGGCGCCCGTGCCAGACCGAGACGCAACGGGCGGACGCCTTGCTCACGACGCCAGGGGTGGAGCGAGCAACACGCCAAGCCGTGATGGCTTCCCCCGTTGAGCCGTCAAGTCGAATGCGACCCGCACCGGTCTGGGGGCCCCCATGACCTTCGGCTCGACCACCATCGTTGCCATTGTCCCCCGAAATCGAATGGAACAGGCGAGGATCTGACAGCGCGATCATTACTGCGAAACCCACCGATCCGTCGCGCACGACCGACGCGGCGACGGCGCCGGTACCGCGCCCTGACGAGGGCGGTCATCGACGCATTGCTGAGCGCGCCGTCTCTGAGGCGGCCATGGGGGTCTGCGGATTGTCGGGAAGGGGGGAGACGACGATCAGCAAAGCTTCACACGCGGGTCCGATTCTTTAGAGCGGTTCGCTCAACGAATGTGACGGAGACTTTTCTTCTGACGAGCCAGCGGCATTCTGTCGCCGCGCGGCCCGCGCCGAGCCTACTGTCGAAACCATCTCGAGACCAACGCATCAACGATGAGAGGAAACTCCTGCGCTCAGGCGCGCCGCAGCATCACCGTCCCTTCTCCCGCGATTGCACGCATCTCCGGGGCTATGTCCACAATCGGCATCGGCACAACACGCCAATGTTGCCGGCCGCAGCGCCCCGACACCACCGCGATGATCCGGCAGGAAAGGAGCCAACTCTGCCAGAATCCTGCTCATTCAGTTCCGCACCTCACTCAGCATCGCCGCTGCACCAAGAAATGGGGAGGGGTCGTCGCGCGCCAAGCGACTGGTCTCAATCCATCGAACCTGGCTCCGATCACCTTAAGCGGAGTCTGACACCGGCGCTCCGCTCGGCCGCGGAACTATCGCGCGCCAGCGATGCCGCCGTACTGTGTCCTCCAGGTCGGGACCGGAACACAAGCGACCGGCCGCCGTCATGACTGTCTGATCCGGCACTGAAGACCGATCCACACCGTCACGCCCGCCCCATCCGGCCTCTGTCACTCACCCGGAGACGGCCGCATTTCCCCCGCAATCGGATCTGGCGCATCTCCGATCGCTTGCACCGCATTTCTACCCTTTCATCGAAGGAAACGGACCAAACCTGGTCATCCGCTCATGAGCGGCACGCTCGACATCTCCGCCGGTACCGCCTATAAGAACACAACCTTAGGTCTATATCACGGTATGATGCCATGTCCCTGAACCGCACGGATCCCGAAACCGTTCGTCTCGCCCAGGCGATCGCAGCCCTGACTGGTGAAACCCTCGCCACGGCGATACGGCGCGCCCTGACCGAGCGTCTGGACCGGGAACGAAGCCGACGGGACCGGGCAGCTTGGCTGGAAGCGCGGCTGCGCGGCCTCGGTGAACAATGCGCCGCGCTGAACAGTTGCGCCTCCCATCCGTCCGAACCAGACGGATACGACAATATCTTGTCATTGTGGCGCTAGATGGTCAGTGACACCTCGGCTCTGCTTGCGATCCTGCTCGGGGAAACTGATGCCGAGCGTTTCACCCGCACCCTGGCCAATGCGACTATCCGACTGATCTCCGCCGTAACCCTGGTCGAATTGACCGTCATGATTGACGATCGCAAGGGTGAGATCGGACGCGCCATTCTCGATCAATTTCTCGCGGCCGGTCAGTTTGAAATCGTTGCCGTCACCCCCCAACAAGCTGCCATCGCGAGCGAGGGCTTCCGCAACTTTGGCCACAACCGCCATCACGGTGGCCTGACGGTCGGTGATTGTTTCGCCTACGCGCTCGCCCGGGCGAGCGGTTTCCCGCTCCTCTACAAGGCTGCCGGATTCGGCCGTACCGATATCCAGCCGGCGGTAACAGTTTAATCGCGCTGCGACACAGCGATCGCGATCCAGAACACGGGGACTGATCGCCGGCAGATACGCTACTGGTTGCTTGCTTAACCATACCGGCACACCGGACCTTCTCCCCGCTTATGACCGCCTCAACCGCACGCGACGACATGCCGACAGACACAAAGGCGCGATCGGGCGCCTGAACAACGCTCCCCTCTGCACAGACGATGGAGAGATATGCTATTTGTGGTTGTAAAATACCATCTCTTCACGTAGAGTAGAATTGGATCGGCGAAAAACGCGGCTAACCCAGACGGAAGACGCGTCGGCCATGGCAGAGATTCAGACTAATCATCGCAACGATGGAGGCTCCATGTACGTCATCCCCTGCACTGTTCTCGCCAACGTCCTCGGCTGCGACCTTGATCCCGCATCTCCCGCTGGAACCCGCACAGTCGAGATCCCCGTTGCCTTGTTGCGTCGCTTGATCGAGTCCGCACTCCGCACCGGCGGATTCACCGAGAGCACCTATCTCGCCGCGAATCCCGACGTCGCGAGCGCGATCCGTCGGAGCGAATTCACCTGCGCGCGGGATCATTATGCGACGAACGGCTATTACGAAGGCCGATCCGGATCAAACGGGATCGATTTCGACGAGGTCTGGTACCTGAAGAATAATCCCGACGTCGCCCGCAGTGTGCGGCGCGGCGACTGGCCGTCTGGCCACGCCCACTACCTCGCCGCCGGGCGCTTTGAACTGCGGGCCCCGACACCTGACGTCGAAGGCGAAATGCAATTGTGGCGTGATCTCCTGCTTCCAGTCGCAAAGGATCAAAAAACGGCGGCAGCGTGATGGACGGGCTGTTCGAAATGACGACGAGCCCGGAATTGACGCAAATCATCGAGATCATCGAAACTGGTGGCCTGCCCGATGACGAGCAAGCCCGTCACGCAATTGCACAGGGGACCCGCCTGATCGGGGATGGCGACCTCACTAAAGTTGTCCCATGGTTCGAATACGCGCAAAGACGGGCCCCGTCCTGTACTGGACTTTCCTTCGCCATCGGTCTCCTGCGGCTCGCGATCGGCGATCCACGCGCAACCGAGCCCCTCGAGTTGGTCGTCGCACGAACCGGTTGGCGTGATGCCATCATGCAACTCGCCCACGCGCGATATCAATTCGGCAATGCCGACGCCGCCGCGGCGGAACTGCACCATACGCTCACCATCAACGCACCGGGCCGCGACAGCGCATTTTCACGCTTCGCGACCACACTCGCGGATGAAACCGGTGCACTCGGCTGGTGCGGACTCAACAATGCCGGTCAAATCGTCCTCGGCGGTCGTGTTGCCACGATACCCCCAGCCGATCTCGATATTCTGCTTGATAATATCCCGGCGCGACCGCAGGCGATCGATCGGGCATCCCCCGATAGTCGGGTCCTGTCACTCCCGAAGGGATGGAGCGAAGGCGCACAGCTACAGATCTCGGCGCGCGGGCGACCGCTGATCGGCAGCCCGATCCAGATCAATCAGATCACTCGTGTGGAAGGGTTCGTCGAGGCCAGCAATGGCGGATTGACCGGCTGGTGCTGGCTGCCGGGCGAGCGGGAGATCACACCAATCATCAACCTTGTAGCGCAGCGCCATCCCAACCAGCGCCTCAGCCGCATCGCTGTCGATCCCCATCCGACCCCACGCCAATTCGCGGATTTCGCGGCACCCCGCCACTTTCACTTTACAGCCGAGGACCTCGCTACACTCGACGGACCGGTGACGGCGGCGACGATTCACGGGCGCAGCCTGTATGGCAGCCCAGTCAACCCAAGGGAACCAATCGCAAGCGCCCAGCGCGCGGCCCAAACCATCGCAACGCTCTACCCCATGCACGGCAAGGCCCGATCAGGCGGCGACACCGACGGCATGCGCGAGCCGAGTATTCCCGTCGACTCCATCTGTGTACGACAGCATCATCCGCCCGACACGCTGCCACGCCCAGTCGATATCGTCATCCCGGTCTATCGGGGCCGCGCGGTGACACTGGCTTGTGTTGCCAGCGTCCTCGCCGCGCGTAGCCTCAGCGATGAGCGCATCATCATCGTGATCGACGCCTCTCCTGACACCGGACTGGTCACGGAGCTCGAACAACTCGCCGCTCACGAACGGGTCATCGTCAGCGTTCAATCGATCAATCGCGGTTTCCCCGCCACGGCCAATATCGGCCTGCGGTTGACCGCAGGCCGTGATGTCGTTCTGCTCAACAGCGACACATTGGTGCCGGATCATTGGCTGTCGCGACTGCAACAATCCGTCTACAGCGCCGATGACATTGGAACGGCAACCCCGCTGTCCAACGACGCCACGATCATGAGCTACCCGGTTCCGAATGCTGCGAACCCGCCCCCTTCGCTTGATCTTGTCCAACGCCGGTCCGCATTGGCCGCCCGTATCAATGGCATCGCAACCGTCGATGTACCGACTGGCCATGGGTTTTGCCTCTACATCAGACAGGAATGTCTCGCCGAGACCGGCGTTCTGCGCGAGGATGTCTTCGGCCACGGCTATGGCGAGGAGAATGATTTCTGCATGCGCGCCCGCGCGCTCGGTTGGCGCCACGTCGCCGTCCCCGGTGTTTATGTCGGCCACATCGGCTCACAATCCTTCTCATCGACACGCACCCACCTGATCCGCCGTAATCTCAATATCCTCAACCGGCTGCATATTGGATACGACCACCTGATCCAGCAGTTTCTCGCCGCAGATCCTCTGGCCGTGTTTCGTCGCAGGCTCGATACCGCCCGATTTTGCGCCGATTTGGGAGACCGCCGCACCGTCGCCCTGATCAGCCACAATCGCAGCGGCGGGGTCAAACGCCACGTCGACGACCGCGCCCGTCGCCACCAGGAAGCGGGCGATTGCGCCGTCATCTTGCGTCCGGACCGCAGCCCGACTGGACATATGCTTTGCGCGATCGATGTCCTGGGCGACGACGAGACATTCCCGAATTTAAAGTTCGACCTGAGTACCGAATATCAGTGTTTCCGGGAGTGGTTACAATCCATTCGTGTCAAATACATCGAATTTCATCACTTCATTGGACATGCCGACGCGATCCACGATATCGTCCGCTCGATCAATGTACCGTATGACGTCTTTATCCATGATTACGCGTGGTTCTGTCCGCGTATCACCCTCACAAGCGGCGACCATCGCTATTGTGGCGAACCGAGAGTCGAGGAGTGCACCACCTGCATCAGCGATCATGGTGCAACTCTCGACGAGAGAATCTCTCCCGTTGCCTTGAGACAGCGCTCGAAAGCGGTTCTGCAAAGCGCTCGGTCGGTCATCGCACCATCCTTCGATACCGCACGGCGCATTGAATCCCAGTTAGGGCGCGATACTCTGGTCGGCGCATGGGAACCCGATGCCGATCTCTCACTCAAAACGATCACCGCGGCGCGGGGGGATCGGCGGAAAATCTGCGTCACAGGAGCGATCGGTTACGAAAAAGGGTACGATACGCTCCTGCGCATCGCTCGTTTCGTCGCCAAACGAGACCTGCCACTGGACCTCGCGATCGTCGGCTTCACCTGCGATGACCGCCGACTCCTCGAAACCGGCCGGGTATCGATCACCGGCCGCTATGACGAGACCGAGGTAGTCGAGCTGATCCGCGAGCAGCAGGCGGATCTCGGCTTTCTTCCCGCCCTCTGGCCGGAAACATGGTCCTATACATTGTCGCAAATGTGGGCCGCAGCATTACCCGTTATCGCCTATGACATCGGTGCGCCGGCAGAACGAATCAGATCAACCGGTGGTGGCCTGGTCATCCCGCTGCATACACCCATCGAACATTTGGTTGCACTGTTCTTCTATCCCACGCTCCTCCCGGCAGCGTCGGAACGTTACAGTCACCATCCCTCCACGCGGTCGCCGACAGTGAGGCTCCATACCCCCGCGCACCTGCCACACGCCCGGAACGCCACGACCCGGCCTCTGGCGCAGCCGGCATGATCGCGGCCGGTTCCATGTGAGAAAACGATCGCCGTGACCCTTCTGATTCCACCCCAAGCGCTTAGCTTGCGCAACATTCATCTCGAACAGGTGCGCCAGAGCGGCCTTGATTCTCTCTGTGCCCTGGATACGGCCGCACAACGCAGTCGCTACCTTTTTCTTTGTTTCACCAATCGATGCGGTTCAACATTGCTGTCGCACAGCATCGCCTCGGACGGCTCGCTGAATGCGGCCGGGGAGTTTTTCAACGGCGGTACCATTGTCGATAACGCCAATCATCAGGGTCTTCGCTCATTTGGAGAGTATTTCAATTTTCTCGTCCCACATGTTGCCCGGAATGGCATTCTCGTCGCAAAACTCGCCATAACCAATCTCCTACTCCTCGCAGAGATGGGCGTGTTGGAGCAAATCCTGGATCAATCCGTCTTCGTCATTCTCGAACGCGGCGATAAACTCGGGCAGGCAATCTCGCTCTCGATCGCCGATCAGAACCAAAAATGGAGCGCTACTCATCCCGCCGTCATCAATGACGACGATCTTGTATTTGATTATAATCAAATAACCACATTGATCAGCGGAATCTCCTTCGAATACAACATGTTCAGCCTGATGTTCAGTCTGAATGGTATCACACCGCTGATCATCAGTTACGAGACGCTCCGCCTCTGCCCGCAGTTGGTGATCAGTCAGATCGCCAAACGGCTTGATCTGTCCCTGCGTTACGAACCGACAGCGATCACCACCGAACGCCAGGCCGGCACGATTAATCAGACATGGCGCGAGAGGTATTTAGCGCAGCGGTCGGGCGCCCCCACCGACACCACCGCCATGCACTGCAAGCCCATCTCGTGACGCGGCGATACAGCGACACCGCTCGATCAACGTGCCCCATCCGCCGGGCATTCGAATCCGCGACAGCACCAATTCCCGGATCGCGTCCCAGATGCAGGGCGACCGGCGCCGCCAATCGCCATGCCCGCTCACACCAGGACCGCGCCCGCCCCCGGGCCAAAAATCCCCGTCCCGTCACACCGTCCGGCAAAATCAATCCGGGTCGCATCCGGCACAGCGCCACCGCCAGGGTTCAATGAATAGAAGCCCTTGCCGCGCTTGCACCGCAACAATCCCACCACCCCGCTCCACCTGAGGATAGCCAATGCCCGACATGACCCAAACGACGCAGGACACAAGGCGCACCACCAACCGCCAGTACCTGACCACCGTGGTTACCCCAACACCCGGATGGCTGTATGATTTCACAGCTCTGTGTACCATGGATCTGCTCGATCAACAGGAAGAGTCTGGTTGGTCAGGTTCATTGCTCGAGATCGGTGTCTACGGCGGAAAATTCTGCTCCATCCTGGCTCGCGACGCGTTTCGCCGCGGCTCCCATTTGGTCGGCATCGATCCGTTCACTCACTTCGATATCGCCGATATTCGCAACCGTCTCAACACGCTGCCCGTCGATCGCCGACGCGGGTTGGATTCTGACGAGATCGTGACCCTGGTTGCGGATCTATCGCTGAATTGGACACCAGACAGATTGCTTGCCACGCTGAAGGATCGCGCCCGTTTCCTACATATCGACGGGTCACATAGCAAGGAAGATGTGCTCTGGGACCTCGCATTATGCGACGCCGTGCTTGCACCACATGGTATCATTGCCGTCGACGATTGGCTCAATACCCAATGTCTCTCGGTTATGGAAGCGACGTTCGAGTTCTTCCGCTATCAGCCCCGCGCCAGCGTCGCCTTTGCCGTGGTTCCGGGAAAATTACTACTCTGCGGCCGTGGTCAGGTGAAACTCTATCAAGAACGGCTCGAACAATTCGCCTTACTCGACCAGACCTACGAGCAGTCGACGCGATACCGCCAACGCGCCGGGATGCTCGATTCCGGGTTTCGCCAGAAATTATGGGGTACGGAAATCATCGTCCTCCTATGACCCGTTCACGCGCTTGGCCATTTGCCGGTAATTGCGTTGCAGTCGATCATTGGTCGTGTCGTTAGTCAGGCCAAGCGATGATGATACCGCGCCGAACGTGCTCTGTTCCATCACCTCCCAGGAAAACGCATCAAAATGTTGACCTCACTTCAAGACCACGCCGGGATCCACTATCTCGATTATCTCGCCCGCGTGCATCATATGCTGTCGCCACGAACCTATCTGGAAATCGGAACGAGGTCCGGCGATAGCCTCAGCCTGGCGAACTGTTCTTCGGTCGCCATCGATCCGAAGTTCCAGATCGAGGGTAATGTCATCGGCGGCAAGGAGGTCTGTCTGTTCTACCAGTCGACGAGCGATGCGTTCTTTCTAAATTATAACCCAATGAAACTCCTCGGCGGCAGTATCGATCTCGCATTTCTGGATGGCCTGCATCTCTTTGAGCAACTGCTCCTCGATTTCATCAACACCGAACAATATTGCCGACGCGACTCAGTGATTATGCTGCATGACTGCCTCCCATCAGACGTCTTTATTGCTAACCGGATTGACGATCCGGAGCATCGCCGGGCCATGGGATCTAAACCGGATTGGTGGACGGGTGACGTTTGGAAACTCATTCCGATTCTACGGCGCTGGCGATCCGATATTTCACTCCTGACCCTTGATTGCGCCCCAACCGGCCTCGTGATCGTCTCAAACCTAGATCCGACATCGTCAGTGCTTCGTGATTCCTACGACCAAATTGTCTCAGATTTCCGCGATGCGGATTTGGCCAGTTATGGCCTGAAGCAATTTTATGCGGAAATCATCATGCTCTCAGCGGCGGAGGCCATGCTTCCCGCAGTGAACTGGCGCGGAGCAAAGCCGAAACCGGCGTTGGTCTGATCCTTTCTGCGCAAGACAACGCGACCGGTAACTGGGCGCAGAAGCCGTCGGTCGGACATCATGAAGGCCTGAATAATGCAGACTAGGCGCCTCACAGATCTCCAACATTTTCACATGATGACGTCACCGAGTTTCTACGCGTCATACCCGCGCCTGCAAGGTCGCGACACCATGCCGGATGAGGTGTTTGCACTATCGGACCGACGGTGGCGCCAGGCGAATTTTGCAGCCGCACCAGTCCGGTTTTATCGGCTTACCGACGTCTTCGTCGCAGGGGAAGGACTCGTCTTTGACAGGACCAAAACCCTGTTCGGAGAGACTCGGAAAGCTCACAGCGATAAGGACATCCGGCAGGCATTGGGCTCAATAGAGACACTCGTGTCATCGCCGGACCCTAATCGCCAATACAGTCGCGCTATACTATGCAAACAGAGTGGGTCAGAAAATTATGGACATTGGTTAACGGAGATGCTGCCAAAATTATTTCTCTCAAAGTCCGAACTCGGCTTCAAACATTATTTATATGTGGTGCCGTCTGTCTGCGGGCAGATGGGTGACGTCATCTGCGAGTCTGCGGCACTCGCGGGCGTGTCGAAGGATGAGCTTCTGCCGCTCGATCGCGGGGCTGCATATTTTGCCGAGTTGATCGTTCTCGAGGGGCTTACGGATCATTCCGTTTATATGTCGCCTCTGGTCCTCTCATGTCTGGATCGGCTGTCACATGATATCGTTGGTACCGGTGCGCCGCGGGTCTATTTACGGCGCACGCCAGCAAACGCGAGAGACTTCGAGAACGAAGCACAAGTCGCTGATATTCTGACATCGGCGGGTTTCACGCCTGTCACGACCTCGAGACTTTCATTCCGCGAGCAAATCGCCGTTGTCCGGGACGCCCAGGTCGTGCTCGGCACAATGGGCGCTGCGATGGCTAATGTTGCCTTCTGCCGCCCCGGCAGCGAGGTCTGCCTATTCGGTCCCGCATCCGCAAGAGAGTTCTTCTTCTGGTTTGTCGCTAATCTAAAGCATCTTGTCTACTATGAAGTGCGGTGTCCGGAAGTCGGCGTGCCGCTTGGACCACTGCCATGGGACCATAAAATTGCTCTCTCAGCGCAGGAACTCCAGGATTTTATCGGGAAACTCTGGTTTTAGGACAGACCAGATCCCGTATCCTCGATGGTGTGCTATTTGGTGATCGCGACCAGACGGTAACCCGACCAGCGTGACTGCAACACGACATCGCCCCAAATATTTTGCCCGATATAAACGCCGCCGACCTTCCAATGATTGAGGTTGTGGTCCATCGTCTTTGGCGCATGGGCGATGACATCTCTTAATCGCGGCAAAAGATTGATTCGAAGCTGCCGTACCTCTCCCGCCCTGAGGAATTTCTGTCCAGCAAGGGGGAGAAAATCCGCCACTCCAAACGGATTCTGAGAGAAGAACCATGTCACCTTCTGCGGAGTCGCGTTGCAGAGCCGCACCCGTGCAACGGGGCCGCTGCCACAGAGTCGGTAGAGCGTGAGCTGATAGAAAAGGGTCTGCACAGGACGCCGCGCATTGTCGGTCAGAACCAGAGCCGCAAGGGCACTGCCCTGATTAACCACGCAGTGTTTGTCTGATGTCGCAACACCCCGGTTCACTGAAACCGTCATCGATTGCTCGAGCTGCGACATCTCCCCCAATGAAGGATTGCGCCTACCTGATTGCAGCAGACCCGATCGTCCGATCCCATGCATCGCACCTCCGTTCGGACCGGCGAACAAATCGGACTCGCGTGGTACGCCGGCATTGGTCAGACAGGCGAGGGGGGCTCCCGTCTGGGTGAGGTCAATCGACTCGCCACCCCTGGAGCGGATGATTGTCACAAGCGCCTCCTTGCTACGCGCAGTGAGCGTCGTCACTAAGCCATTGTTACTGTGGGTTATGACGAATGGTGACAGTGGCCCACCTGGCATGTCCCACTGCGCAATATTCCATCGCGGTGACGCGCTTGTTGTTGCATAGGGCCTAGGTCCACCCACCCCAGGTGACCGCGGTGACAGCAGCATGACATTGTTCGCCGGGGCGACAAGATCTATTTTGGCTGCCCGAGCCTGGCAAAGGAGACCTACCAGAACCGACCAGAGGACCAAGAGGCGATAAATCATCATCATTCCCTCCAGCACATTGCAGACGACCACAACGCATACTGATGTAGGTCCCGATGAGAAGGCTCGTGGATCGTGTTCCACCGTATGGTGTAAAATTGGCTACCTAATTGTGGACTCCGGCTGGGTTGGTCGGTGTTGTCAGGTCGCCGTGGCGGACGGCTTGGTGATGGTTGATCGCACAAACCGGCGAGGGTTTCCAGCGTCACGTAGTGACTGCGTTGCACGGTCCATTCGTCATTTTAGTCGATTAGGATGGCGCTGTCCTCTGCGCGGCCATCAGGGCGAACAGGACCGTGGCCGAAGTCCGCGTAAACCCGCGTAGCCGGTTCGTCCACGGTTATTATGACTGCCTTTGCTATCTGTCGCTCTACGTCTTCTGTGGCCGGCACCTTCTGGCGGCCAAGCCGCGGCGGTCAAACATCGACGCAGCCGCAGGTGCCATCGAGGAGATCGCGCGGATCGTCCGTCAGATCCGCCGTCGCTGGCCGCGCGAGCGGATTTTACGCCGCGCGGATTCCGGTTTCTGCCGCAATGCCCTGATGACCTGGTGCGCGGCCAATCGCGTCGATTACGTCTTCGGCCTCGCGCGCAATGCGCGCCTGGTCGCGGAAATCAACGCCGAACTCGCGGCAGCCGAGGCCGAAAGCACCGCGTCCGGCAGGCCGGCCCGCCGGTTCCGCGACTTCACCTGGGCGACGCTGGACAGATGGAACAATCCCCGGCAGGTGACCGGCAAGGCGGAATGGACGCAAGGCGAGGCCAATCCCCGCTTCATCGTTACCTCGCTCAAGCCCGCAGGAATCGTCGGCCACTATCTCTACGAGGCGATCTATTGCGCCCGCGGCGAGATGGAGAACCGGATCGGGGAGTGCCAGCTCGACGTGTTCGCCGACCGAACCTCGGCCGCCACCATGCGCGCCAACCAACTGCGTCTCTGGTTCGCCTCGATGGCCTATGTCCTGCTCTGCGCCCTGCGTCGGATCGGCCTCGTCCGCACCCAGTTCGCCCAGGCAACCAGCGTCACGATCCGTCTCAAATTGCTCAAGATCGGCGCACAGGTGACCCACAGTTTCTGGCGCGTCCACATCGCATGGCGTCAGCCTTTTCAGGGCAATATGAGTTCGGTCTCGCCCACGTCTTGCTTGGAAACGCCGGCGCCTGGCATGACCGAGACATCGCAAGCCGCCATCCCCCACAATCACGTCGCCAAAACCGATGCCGTCCGCGCTCGCCCGAACAACGCCACATCGCCCACACAGCCGACCCAACCGGCATCGAACTGCTGCCACTGTCGTGCCACCCACACCGTCAAAAGACCGTGTGAAACATGCGGATCAAGCGCGCCCCGCCTGCCCCGATTCGATCGGCAACGATCTCGGCGCTGCCGTTGCCACGTGAATCCTCACTGCGGCGCGTTACGCTGGAACTCCAGAAAAATCGACGCTTGTAATAAAAAAAACATCGATAAATTCGACAAAAATCTGGGCTTTAATAATTTTTTAACTTTCCTCCGCTAGGACATGCTGCTATGCACCAATCTATAAAAGCAGGGTTGTTACGCATCGCCAGCGGCTTTCACGTTTTCAAAAGGAATTAGCGCATGAGTCAATCTGTGACTGTCGTTGGGGGCAGCAATCAAGGATCTATTAGCGGTGCTATTGCGGTTCCAGTGGCGAATGGCACGACAGCCCATGAGATAGCTAAACTTCAAACCCTTCTCGCAGACATCAGCTCGTCAATTCTTGGGGGGACGGCCGGTCTGACGAACCAGGATGTTGCGGGTAGATCTGGTTTGATTACTCTTCCTGCAAGCAGTAACCTTGGAAGCAATGTTTTGGAACTGACGGACACAGTTTTTAGTTCTGTGTCAACGTCAAAAACATCAGCTTTAGCAGTAACGCATGCCGGTCTTACCGTCACACCCCCGACATCCTCCATCAGTGCCCCTACAAATACCAGTATCAGTGCTAGTATACCTGTTGGTTATAATTATGTCGTGGCACAGGCCCCGGGCACGATGACTTTGATGGGTAATGGCGCTACGAACAGCACTTATCTGCTCGGGGCAGCGACGAATGTCGATTTAAGTATAGAAGGCGGATCTGGGTCTATCGTCGCCGCCGGTGGTGCCGATACACTCAACCTTGGCGGATCGTATGCCGTCACGGCGACAGGCGGATCAGTCAACATCGCGATAGAGTTTGGCACCGATACCGTGGTCGCCACGGGAAGCGCCACGGTTGTCGCCGGATCCTCACCCGGTTACGGAGGTTTGCTGTATTTCGTCAACGACAGTAACGCCGCCGCAACTGTGAGCGGAGGCGCCGGGAGTGACACGATCTTCGGCGGCAAGGCAGGTGGCACTTTCTATGGCGGATCGGCCGGGAATAATTCGCTGATCGGCGGCAGTGGAGCCGTTAACCTCGTTGGTGGGAACAACGGTGACTTGCTAGAAGCCGGCGTTAGTACACACGGCGCAACAGTTGCGGGCGTTAATGTTCTGCAAGCGGGGTCTGGCAGCGAAACCCTGATTGCAACTTCGTTGACCGGCAGTAACTTCTTTACGACCGGCGCTGGCATAGACAGTGTTGTCTCCGATGGTACCGGGGTTCAGGATTTCTTTGCTGGGGGCGGTTCTGCAACCCTGACCGGCTCCACAATGACTGGTGCCAGCAACACGTTCTTCTTCGGTGGCGCCACCTCAACCGCCGGCGGCTTGGATGTCATCACCAATTTCAATATGAGCAAGGACGTTCTCTTTGGAATTGGTGGCGTGAATATTCAGACGGTGGTCTCATCCAGTTTCCAGGGGAGTCCAGGCGCCCTGCTAACCCTGACCGATGGAACTCAAGTCGCCATGATCGGTGTTTCGAGCACGAGTATCATCAAAGATATCGGCAAAAATTCGATCACGTAGGCGATTGATCGACAGGGGGCGATCGATCTAGCTCGCATTTTGCGTGAGGGGTGGCAGATATAGCGTAAACCGTTGATTCGACGCATTAAATTGTTGTCGATATCAAATTTTTCATCTGCACGGAACGCGATGCCCGCCATGGTTGAAACTGCCCCACGCCTCCGTGGTCTGTCACCTGTCGCTGGCAAGTCGATCGAGGCCCGGTTCGATGGGGATCTACTCTCGTCTAATGGCGGGTTGCTCGGGTTACGCGCCAACGAGCAGCGGCTCAGCATCGCAGGTTGTTCGGCGGCATGCATCGATGACCCTCGTGCACCCGGCTGTGTGGTCCATAGGCTCGACGAGCTCATCCGGTTTCGCATGATGATGATGATCGCGGCCGGCTAAGAGGATGGCAACGACGCGGACAGGTTGCGCCGCGATCCGATGTTGAAACTCGCGATTGAGCGCTTGCTCAAGGCGGGTTGGAATCAATCCTTGCCTTGTTGATCACCCGCCCCGGAAAGTTCCAGAGCTAGTTTCAACACATGGGCCCGTTCATTAGCTGGCAGTGTCAAGAAGACTCGAATGAGTGCAACATAGTCGGGTATTCTCGCCGGCTTGTGCTTGCGGCCATCTCGCAAAAAGAGAGGGACATTTAGAATGGTCTCGATGATATCAAATTTTTTGGGTGACGGAAATATTGTACCCTTCTCCCAGAGACAAATCGCAGCCGGCGTCACGCCAATGAGGCCGCCGAGTTCTGCTTGCGAAACCCCCATCCGCAACCGGGCCTTTTGAAAAGTCACGTGCCACGGATCATCCACAGAAAATTCTAAATTGGCGTCAGCGAATCGCGTCCTCTTACGCTTGATCCGTTTTTTTTGAATCCCTCGGTTTTCATCGACGCTTTGTTTCATGTTACCACGTTTTTAGAAACGTTTATTGCTGCCGATGAGATGTCGTCGTTCCAGATCGTCATCGCTGGTTTTCCATCTTAGTTTCACGAGTCAAACTCAGGGGGGATGTCCCGGTCGTTGTTGAACGTTGGCATGGGCGTGTTGCCTGATTTCTGACTATGCGGCTTTGGCACCGTGAGCAAGATCGGCATTGGGGTGGTCCTTGTTCGGATGGGCTACCAAGGCCGATCGGAGTGCTGGCAGTTGTTTGTATGCCTTCGGTTTCCTGAACCCCTCGGTGGCTTCCATCATGCCAGCACCGGCCCAGTGCAGGGCCATTCTGGCGTTGCGCCGGCGCGTCACGTTCCGCGAGACCCGTCTGATCGTGCCCATCATATTTTCAATGAGGTTGGTGGATGCCAGAGATCGGCGCAGTCCTGGCGGCAGACCGAGGCGCAAGGCCGTCAGGATTCCGTCGATTTCCTCGAGAATGCTGCCGGCAACGCCGGGCGCGATTTGTTCGTGCCGGCACGCCAGGTTGCGCAGCAGCTGCTCAGCCTTGTCAACACTGTCGAGTTCCCATGCCTGACGGAGAGCTTTGCGCACCGAGGTATGGGGCGATTTCGACAGGCGGTCGATGATATTTCGGGACTTGTGTTGGGGTGGACGGCCCAACGGCATCGAATGTGCCAATATAGGGTCGATCA
>NZ_JBMFGY010000049.1:0-2723 GCF_049977125.1 Acidiphilium sp.
TTTCATGCGATTATGTTGCCGCTGCCGCGTCAACTTAATCGCATATCGCTCTAACCCGCACCGGGTTTTGGCACCACCGGGGTGAAGCACGGCCGATCGACATAGCGCCCCGCCCCCCGCACCGCCCGCAGCTCGCCCTCGGTGAACACAAGCCGGCCGGATGCAATGGTATGCCGTGCCACACCCTGCACCTCCATCCCTTCGAACACGTTGAAATCGACGTTCTGGTGATGCGTCGCCGCGGAAATCCGCCGCGTTGCCCGCCCATCCCACACCACCAGATCCGCATCCGCCCCCACGGTGACGCTCCCCTTGCGCGGATGGATATTGAAAATCTGCGCCGCGTTGGTCGAGGTCACCCGCACGAATTCCTGCGGCGTCAGCCGCCCCGCCACGACACCATGATGCCAGAGAATGCTCATCCGGTCCTCGATCCCGCCGGTTCCGTTCGGGATCAGCGTGAAATCATCGCGCCCGGCGGCCTTTTGCGGCGTGCAGAAACAGCAATGATCGGTCGCCGTGGTCTGCAACTGCCCGGACGCCAGCCCCGCCCACAACGCCCCCTGATGATGCTTCGCCCGGAACGGCGGGCTCATCACATGCGCCGCCGCGAAGGCCGGATCGGCGTTGCGATAGACGCCCTCATCGATCACCAGATGCTGCGCCAGAACCTCGCCGAACACCCGCTGGCCGGTCGCCCGCGCCCGCGCGATCGCGGCACTCGCCTGTTCGGTCGAGACATGCACGATATACACCGGCGTGCCGATCACCCCGGCGATGGTGATCGCCCGCTCCGCCGCCTCACCCTCCACCGCCGGCGGCCGCGACAGCGCATGCCCTTCCGGTCCGGTGATCCCCGCCGCCAGCAGGCTGCGCTGAAGGTGAAACACCGCCTCGCCGTTCTCGGCATGAACGGTCGGCATCGCACCGAGTTCGAGCGCGCGGGCGAAGCTGTTCAGCAACACCCCGTCATCGACCATGATGGCCCCCTTATAGGCCATGAAATGCTTGAAACTGTTCACCCCGTGCTCGCGCGCCAGCGTGCCCATCTCGTCGCGCACCCGATCGGACCATGAGGTGATCGCCACATGGAAACTGTAATCCGCCGCCGCCTTCACCGCCCGTTCGCGCCACACGTGATAGGCGGCAAGCGGCGACTCATCCGGTGCGGGGATCACGAAATCGATGATCATCGTGGTGCCGCCCGCCAGACCGGCGGCGGTGCCGGTATAGAAATCCTCGCTCGCCACCGTGCCCATGAACGGCAGTTCCATATGGGTGTGCGGATCGATCCCCCCCGGCATCACGAACGCATCGCCGGCATCGACCACGCTGGCCCCCGCCGGCGCTTCGAGATCCGGCCCGATCGCCGCGATCACCCCGCTCGCGCACAGCACATCCGCCCGATAGCGCCGCTCGGCGGTCACGATCGTGCCGCCCCGGATCAACAGACTCATGGCGATTCCCTTCCTTTCGATCGATCGAGCCCGCACCCGCGCAGCACGAGTTGCAAAATCAGCGCCTCACCGCTGGCGAATTCCGCCTCGCCCAGCCGCGGCACGCCCAGCACCGCGGTCATCTGGCTCGCGAAATCGGCGTAGGTCTGGGTCATCGCCCAGAGCAGAAAGAACAGGTGCCGCGGATCGACCGGGTCCATCCGCCCCTGCGCGATCCAGCCCTCGATCACCGCCGCTTTCTCATCGACCTTGCGACGCAGGCTGAGCCCGAGATACGACCGCAACTGCGTCGCCCCATGCAGAATCTCGTTGGCGAATACTTTCGAGGCGAACGGCCGGTCCCGCGAATACGACATTTTGGCGCGGATATACGCGGTCAGCGCCGCCGCCGGCTCGGCATCCGGGCGGATACTGTCCGACGCATCGAGCCAGAGTGCGAGAATATTCTCCAGCACCTGGGCGTAGAGCTTCTCCTTGGTGCCGAAATGATAGTGCAGATTGGCCCGCGGCAACCCGGTCGCCGCCGCCAGCGCCGCCATCGTCGCCCCCGCCAGCCCGGCCTCGGCGAACACCGGCTCGGCCCGCGCCAGAATATGCTCGACAATCTGTGCCGATTTCGTCTGGCGTGGTTTCGCTGCCGGTGAGGCTGAAATCTGCACTGTTTTTGATCAATTTTCAGTTGAAGATATGATCGCTGATCAGTTTCAGAAATAACTTGACGGATCGGTCAGCTCTGGTCAAGTTCATTTCGATCACGGTGCCGGGGGTGAGCATGCACGACGCGCCAGCCTTGAACAGCAAGCCGGATCAATCCGGCCTCGTCTGCGGCCGCCTCGATCCCGCCGATCTGATCACCGGCTTCGCCGACATCCACCCCTGCCTCACGCCCGACCGCGCTGCACTCGCCGCCGCCCGATGCTATTTCTGTCACGACGCCCCCTGCATCACCGCCTGCCCGACCGGCATCGACATCCCCGGCTTCATCCGCGCCATCGCCACCGGCAATCTCGCCGGTGCCGGGCAACGGATTTTCCAGGCGAATATTCTGGGCGGCTCCTGCGCGCGCGTCTGCCCCACCGAGATCCTCTGCGAAGGGGCGTGCGTCCGCGTCGCGCAGGAAGACGAACCCGTCGCCATCGGCGCGTTGCAGCGCGTCGCGACCGATCATGTCATGGCGCGTCACGCCGAAACCGGCACCCACCCGTTCACCCGCGCATGCCCCAGCGGCCGGCGCGTCGCGATCGTCGGCGCCGGGCCGGCCGGCCT
>NZ_JBMFGY010000049.1:2823-16051 GCF_049977125.1 Acidiphilium sp.
GCGCCGAACTCGTCACCATCGTCTACCGGCGCGGCCGGGACGACATGGGGGCGACGCCGGCCGAGCAGGATTGGGCGCTGACCAATGGTGTGGCCTTGCGGCTCTGGGCCACGCCGCTCGCCTTCAACGGCGATACCGCGGTGACCGGCGTGCGGTTCGCCCGCACCTCAAGCGACGCGCGCGGTGCCCTGATGCTCAGTGCCGACCATTTCGCCCTCGAGGCGGACATGGTGCTCAAGGCGACCGGTCAGGCAGTCGCTTTGGCCGATGCGGACGGCCTCGCCCATCACGAGGGCCGCATCGTGATCGACGATATCACGCGTGCAACCTCGCTCCCCGGCGTGTTCGCCGGCGGCGATTGCGTGGCGGGGCCGGATTTGACCGTCCATGCGGTGCAGCACGGCAAGCTCGCCGCCGCCGCGATCGGGCACTATCTGGAGGCTGCGCATGACTGATCTCAGGATCGATTTCGCCGGCATCCGCGCACCCAACCCGTTCTTTCTCGCCTCCGCTCCGCCGACCGACAAAGCCTATAATGTCGAGCGCGCGTTTCGCGCCGGTTGGGGCGGAGTGGTGTGGAAAACCCTCGGCGAGGACCCGCCGGTGGTCAACGCCAGCAGCCGCTACGGCGCGGTTGCGTTTCAGGGCCAGCGCATGGCCGGGCTGAACAATATCGAACTGATCACCGACCGGCCGCTCGAGGTCAATCTGCGCGAGATCGCCACGGTGAAACGCAACTGGCCCGATCGGGCGATGATCGTCAGCCTCATGGTCCCCTGCGAGGAGCAGGCCTGGGCCGAGATTCTCCAGCGCGTCGAAGCGACCGGGGCCGATGGGGTGGAACTGAATTTCGGCTGCCCGCACGGCATGTCCGAACGCGGCATGGGCTCGGCGGTCGGGCAGGTGCCGGAGTACGTCGCGATGGTGACGCGCTGGTGCAAGCAGCACACGCGGATGCCGGTGATCGTGAAACTGACCCCCAACATCACCGACATTCTGATCCCCGCGCGCGCCGCGCGTGACGGGGGGGCCGATGCGGTCTCGCTGATCAATACGGTGCAATCGATCGTCGGGGTCGATCTCGATGCGATGGCGCCGCTGCCGATGGTCGAGGGGCTCGGCACCCACGGCGGCTATTGCGGCCCGGCGGTCAAGCCGATCGCCCTGCGCATGGTGGCCGACATCGCGCGCGACGCTGCCATGGCGTCGCTGCCGATTTCGGGCATCGGCGGTATCGCCACCTGGCGGGATGCGGCGGAGTTCCTCGCCCTCGGTGCCGGGATGGTGCAGGTCTGCACCGCCGCGATGCATTACGGGTTTCGGATCGTCGACGATCTGATCGATGGTCTGTCGAACTGGATGGATCAGAAGCACTACGCCCGCATCGCCGATGTCACCGGCCGCGCCGTGCGCAACTACGTCAACTGGCACGACCTCAACCTCGCCTGGCGCACGATCGCGCGGATCGACCCGGCATCATGCATCGGCTGCGGCCTGTGCCACATCGCCTGCGAAGACACCGCCCATCAGGCGATCGTCGCGGAGACCGCGGCCGGGCGGCGAACCTATCGGGTGATCGATGCCGAATGCGTCGGCTGCAATCTCTGCCATCACATCTGCCCGGTCAGCGGATGCATCACCATGATGCCGCAACCCGCGCCCACCCGCCTGACCTGGCAGGATCACCCGAACAACCCGCTGCGCCGCGCGCCCGACTATGCAACATCCGAGGTCCCCTCATGAGCCGATCCACCGCATCACCGGATACCAGCGCCGTCACCCTGACCAACGCCGATCTGGCCCCGACCACCGCGGCACAGCGGACCTGGCGATGGTATCATTTCGTCGCGCTCTGGATCGGGATGGTGATGTGCATTCCCTCGTACACGCTGGCATCGAGCATGATCGGTGCGGGGATGTCGTGGTCCGAGGCGGTGATCACGGTGTTTCTCGGCAATCTGATCGTGCTGGTGCCGATGCTGCTGATCGGCGATGCCGGGGCGCGCTACGGCATTCCCTACGCAGTGCTCGCGCGCGCTTCGTTCGGCACCACCGGGGCGCGGCTGCCGGCGATGATGCGCGCCCTGGTCGCCTGCGGCTGGTACGGCATCCAAACGTGGTTCGGCGGTGAAATGATCTACACGCTCGGCGGCGTGCTGGTCGGCCACCCGATCGGCGGTGCCGCGATCGCGGGGCTCGGCATCAACGCCTCACAACTGGTCTGCTTCCTGCTGTTCTGGGCGATCGAGCTCTGGTACGTGTTTCACGGCATCGAGGCGATCCGCAAGCTTGAAACCTATACCGCGCCGGCCAAAATCATCATCTGCGCGCTGCTGCTCTGGTACGTCTATGAAAAAGTCGGCGGGTTCGGACCCTTGCTGAACCAGCCTTCGGCATTTGCGCCGGGCGGGGCCAAGGCCGGCCAGTTCTGGAGCGTGTTTTTCCCCTCGCTGACCGCCATGGTCGGATTCTGGGCGACGCTTGCGCTGAACATCCCCGATTTCACCCGCTTCGCCAAAACCCAGCGCGATCAGGCGATCGGCCAGGCGATCGGCCTGCCGGTGCCGATGGGGCTGCTCGCGGTATTTTCCGTGCTGGTCACCTCGGGCACCGTGGTGATGTACGGCAGCGCGATCTGGGACCCGGTGACGCTGGCCGGCAAAATGACCGGTGGTGCAGTGCTGCTCGCACTCGTGTTCCTGCTGGTCGATACGATCAGCGTCAATCTGGCGGCCAACCTCGTCGGCCCGGCCTATGATTTTTCCTCGCTCAGCCCGCGCCGGATCAGCTACCGCACCGGCGGCATGATCACCGCCATCATCGCCATCGTGATGATGCCCTGGAAAATCCTGGCCTCAACCCACGGTTACATCTTCACCTGGCTGATCGGCTATTCCGCGCTGCTCGGGCCGATCGCGGGGATTTTGATCGTGGATTATCTGCTCATCCGCAACCGCCGCCTCGACGTTACTGATCTGTACAGCAACGACGGGCGCTACAGCTACCGCGCCGGCTGGAACCCCGCCGCCCTCGCCGCCCTGGTGCTCAGCATCCTGCCCAATCTTCCCGGCTTTCTCAACGCGGCCTTCCCCGCGAGCTTCCCTCATGTCGCGCCGGTATTCGTTACACTCTACACCTATTCCTGGTTTGTTGGCCTCACGATTGCCGCCTTGATCTATGCGGCGTTGATGTGGCGCGCCCGTGCCGGTGTGATGCAGGCTACGCCCGCACGCCTGAGTGTCCATCCGGAAATACCGTGATGGTTTCGAGTCTCTTTTGAGGAAATATCGAGGAGGAACATGCCGGGTGAGGGATTTGAACCCCCGACCTTCGGTTTACAAAACCGCTGCACTACCACTGTGCTAACCCGGCGTTCACCCGACCTCATATCACGACCGCGCCGTCTTTCCACCCCCCCCTTGCCTCCCCCACCTACCCGGTTTATAGGCCGCGCTTAAGTTGTGGGGCCATAGCTCAGTTGGGAGAGCGCCTGAATGGCATTCAGGAGGTCGGCGGTTCGATTCCGCTTGGCTCCACCAAATTCATCAACCTGTTGTCCGCTTGCCGCCATTGGGTGACGGGTGGGGTGGTTGGCCGATCGCGATTTCACGTGATGAGATCGATGTTGGTCGCGCCGTTGAAGGGGACAGGTTTCCCTGATCGGTGATTGCCTTGCGGGTTGGAGCTGTTTCCGGTTCAACCTGAGCCGGCGGCCTCTGGAAGGTCACTCCTCAGTCATCGCCGCCAACATGGTCGCGACCCCCGCCGCCGGCCCGCCCTGATGCCCCCAAACCGCCCCGACGACCGCGATAAAATCCGCTCCTGCCGACACCAGCGCCCCGCAATTCGTGGCATCGATCCCGCCGATCGCCACACAAGGCACCTCCATCACCCCACTCCACCACGTAACGATATCAACCTCTGCCCGCACCGGCGCATCTTTGGTCCCCGTCGGAAAAAATGCCCCGAACGCCACATAATCCGCCCCATCCTCCGCCGCCTCCATCGCCAGATGCCGGCTTGCATGGCACGTCACACCAAGACTCAATCCCCGAACCAGCGCCCGCGCTGCCTTCACACCACCCTTCGGCAGATCATCCTGACCCAAATGAACCCCATCGCACCCCAGCCGCACCGCCAGATCTGCCCGATCGTTCAAAATAAACGCGACATCTCGCCCCTGCGCCACCGGCAGCAACCGATCCACCGCCCGGCACAGCGTATCATCATCAACATCCTTCAACCGCAACTGAAACGCCGCGACCGCGCCCGCATCCAGCGCCGCCGCCAAAAGATCAGGGAAATCCTCCCCGATCCGTGGCGGCGAAATCACATAAAGCCGGCTCAAGCCTTCCCCTGATAAATCGCGATAATCTCTGCCAGCAGCGCCAACGCCTCATCGCGTGGTCGCGTGAATGAATTGCGCCCGACGATCGAACCCGATCCACCGCCGGCATGAACCCCGCGGATCGTCTCCAGCAGGGAGGCCGATTCCGCGGCCTCCCCGCCCGAAAACACCACCAGCCGCCGCCCCGCGAAACAGGACTGCACCACATGGGCAATCCGCTTCTCAAGGGTCGACGTATCGACCAACTCATAGGCCTTGCGCGCCGCTTCCAGCCCGATATGGTCGGTTGGTGGCTTCACCTTGATCACATGGGCCCCGAGCAACGCGGCCATATGCGCGGCGTAGGCACAGATATCCACCGCCGTCTCCGCCGCCTTGTTCAGCATCGGCCCCCGCGGATACGACCACAACACCACGACCAGCCCCGCCGACTTCGCCTCCGCCGCCAGGTCACGAAATTGCTCCATCAGCTTGAACTGGTATTCCGATCCCGGGTAAATCGTGAACCCGATCGCCGAACACCCTAGCCGCAACGCATCCGAAACCGATCCCGTCACCGCCTGGTCCTTCTCGGTGGCCAGGGAATTCGACGAATTCAGTTTCAGTATGGTCGGAATGGACCCCGCATAACGTCCCGCAGCCGCCTCCAGCATCCCCAGCGGCGCCGCATAGGCCGACAACCCGGCGTCGAGGGCGAGCTGAAAATGATAATGCGGATCATATGCCGCCGGATTACTGGCAAAACTACGCGCCGGCCCATGTTCGAATCCCTGGTCCACGGGCAGAATCACCATCTTCCCGGTCCCGCCGAGTTTCCCTTGCATCAGCATCCGAGCCAGATTGCCCTTGGTGCCGGGGTTGTCGCTCTCATACCAATCCAGAATGTCCCGAACTCGCCGCGTGATATGCATCATGCTCTCCCTGTATCCATCCATGCCGCCAGGCGCCGGTCGGCGCCTCGCTCTGCTAAGTCGAGCGCCGGCGGCGCGGTATCAAGCAGCAGCGCCCCACACGCTGCCGCGATCTCCGCCACCGCCGCGAAATTAGGCACCGCCCGCAGCAGCACCACCCCCCGCAGCCCCAGCCGCATCGCCTCCACCGCTCGCCCCGCGCCATCGCCGCAATTGAGCAACGAAACGACATCCAAATCCGCGACGATCGCGGCCCACCATGCACAACCGCCATAAACCGCGAATCCCGACGGCGACAGCAGCGTCGCCCCCCGCCGCGCAACCCTCTCCGCCTGTCCTCGGTCGTACACAACGACCCCAGGTGCCAGTTTCAATCCCGATCGCTTTCGATCAGCACTTCCCGCTTGCCGACATGGTTCGCTGGCCCAACCACCCCCTCTTTTTCCATCTGCTCGATCAGCTTGGCCGCGCGATTATACCCGATCTGCAAATGCCGCTGAATGAACGAGGTGGACGCCTTGCCCTCCCGCGCCACCAGAGCCACCGCCTGCTGGTACAACCCGCCTTCCCCTGCTTCGGCCGCGGCCAGGCCTGGCATGTTTGGCGCATCGTCGTCCACCGCCTCGGTCACCGCATCGAGATAATCCGGCTCCCCCTGCTCACGGAGATACGCCACGACATCCTCGACCTCCCGATCCGAAACGAACGGCCCATGCACCCGGGTGATCCGACCGCCACCCGCCATATAGAGCATGTCGCCCATCCCCAGCAGCTGCTCGGAGCCCTGTTCGCCCAGAATGGTCCGGCTATCGAATTTCGAAATCACCTGAAACGAAATCCGCGTCGGAAAATTCGCCTTGATCGTCCCGGTGATCACATCGACCGACGGCCTCTGCGTCGCCATGATCACATGGATGCCCGCCGCCCGCGCCATCTGTGCCAATCGCTGCACCGCCGCCTCGATCTCCTTGCCCGCGACCATCATCAGATCGGCCATCTCGTCGATCACCACGACAATCAGCGGCAACGCCTCAAGCGCCAGCGGCTGATCCTCGAACGTCGGTCGCCCGGTCTCGGAATCGAAACCCGTCTGCACCCGCCGTGTGACCACTTCGCCCTTCGCCAGCGCCTCGTTCACCCGATCATTGTACCCGCCGATGTTGCGCACCGAGAGACCGCTCATCGCGCGATACCGGCGCTCCATTTCGCGAACCACCCATTTCAACGCCGCCACCGCCTTGGCCGGCTCGGTCACCACCGGCGCGAGCAGATGCGGGATGCCCTCGTAGACCGAAAGTTCCAGCATCTTCGGATCGATCATGATAATCCGGCATTGCTCAGGCGACAGCCGGTAGAGCAAGCTCAGAATCATTGCGTTGATCCCGACCGACTTGCCCGACCCGGTGGTCCCCGCGATCAACAGATGCGGCATCCGCGCCAGATCCGCGATCACCGGCTTGCCCCCGATGTCCTTGCCCAGCGCGATCGAAAGCTTCCCGGCCCCGCTGCCCCAGTTCGCCAGATCCATCAGCTCTGATAAATAAACCGTCTCGCGCTTGGCGTTCGGCACCTCGATGCCGATGACATTCCGCCCCGCAACGGTTGCGATCCGCACCGCCAGCACCGAAAGACTGCGCGCGATGTCATCGGCAAGCCCGATCACCCGCGCCGAGCGGATGCCGGGGGCGGGTTCCAGCTCATAGAGAGTCACCACCGGCCCTGGCCGAATTTCCACGATGCGCCCTTGAACGCCGTAGTCGCCGAGCACCGTTTCCAGCAGCCGCGCGTTGGATTGCAGCGCCTCCGCCGAAGGGCCAGTGGCCGCGCGCGGCGGCGCCGTCGCAAGCAATTCGAGCGGCGGCAGCCGCCACCCGGTGTCTGGCAGGGGCAGGCGCTCCTGCACCGGCGGTGCCTTCCTGGCTGGGGCGGCGCGCGTCAGTCGCGCCGGTGCCGGGGCAGCGCCCGGTCGTTCCGGCAGCGGCAACCTGATCCCGGCTTCGTCATCCGCCTCGAACGGATCGATCATCGGCGGTGTGCTCAGGACCGGCGCCAACCAGGCCGACACCGCCCCCGCGCCACTGCGCGCACCACGCACCGCCCGACCGCTCTGCCGCGCCGAAACCATCGCCGCCGCCCGCGCCCGCCGCCCCGCCGCGCGCCACTCACCGGGACTTAGCCCGAAACCGTACAAAGCACCGCCAAGCCCGACGATCGTGGCGAATGCCAGCGCCAGGCCGCGTCCGATCATGCCAGGTAACGCGTGTCCCGCCGGGGCGCCGATGCCGCCGAGTAGCGCACCGCACACACCGCCCAGACCCGCCGCGACGGGCCAAGGCGTCACCATCATCGGATCGATCGTCTGTGTCACGCCAAAGGCCATCGCCAATGTCGGCAGCGCAACCAGCGTGGCGAACAAGCGCAGCCGCCAGCGGCTGACACGGCCATGGCTGACCAGGAGAAACGCCCACGCCAGAAGCACCAGCGCCGGCAAGGCACCCGCGATGCCGAAACATTGTAGCAGCACATCGGCAACTGTCGCCCCGAACCGCCCCGCCAGGTTGCGCACCGGCAGGCTCGACGCGGTATCGAACGATGGATCACCCGGATGATACGACGCCAAAGCGATCAGAAGGGTCAGCCCGACCAGCGCCACGGCCAAAGCGGCCAACTCGGCCAGATGCCGGGCGAACCGCGCTTTCAGCGCCGGGGACAGGAAATTTCGCGTCTCGGTGGTCACAGACATCGGGCAATCGGACTCCGGCGATTCATATCAGCGTGAACTATACCTCAAATCCTCCTGATTCGACAAAACAAAACGACCGGAACCCTGGCGGGGTCCGGTCGCTCTCGGTTGATCAGTTACTTCTATCGCAGACTCGGCCGGATATTAACCGGCCGTTGCCGCATCAGTCGCCCAACACGGGCACGCCACGCTGCCCATCGGCATAGATCGCATAGGCCTCCTCGCCATGCGCGGCCTCATCGCCCATTTTGAGCATTTCCTCATCCATCCGTAGCGGTACCACCAGCCGGATAAGATTCAGAATGATCACCGTGCCGACCACGTTGATCGCTATAATGAAGGCGGCACCCTCGATTTGCAGCAATACCTGATGGAAGCTGCCGCTGTACCACATGCCGGTCACATTGACCGCACTGTCCTTGCCGGTCGCGAGATATTCGATCATGCCGGGATCGGCGAGGACGCCGGTGCCGATGCCGCCGATCAATGCCGCCACGCCATGGGTATGGAACACGCCGAGCGTATCATCGACCTTGCGGAACAGCCAGGATTTGCCGAGCTTATTCCAGGTCAACCAGGGGATCACGCCAGCGAGCAGTCCGAGCACGATAGCACCGACGCCGTTGACATAACCTGCGGCGGGGGTGATCGCGACGAGTCCTGCGATCATGCCGTTAACTGCGCCGAGAACCGAGGGCAGACCAAAGGCAAACACGTCGAGCACGGTCCAGGTCAGCAGCGCCATCGCGGTAGCGATGTTGGTGTTGAGCACCGCGGCCCCGGCATCAGCGTTGGCAAAATACGGATCGCCGCCGTTGAAGCCGTTCCAGCCGAGCCACAAGATACCGGCGCCGGCCAGGGTGATCAGCAGGGAATTCGGCTGGAAGCTCTCGCGATCACGCGCGAGGCGCGGACCGATCACCGCTGCCGCCGTGAAGCCAGAGGCCGCTGCTGTCAAATGGATGACGTAACCGCCCGAATAATCGACCACGCCAAGCTGACCGAGCCAGCCGCCACCCCAGAGCGAGAAGGCGCCGACGGTGTAGACAAAAGTCATCCAGATCGGCACGAAAATCATCCAGGCTTTGAAATTCATCCGCCCGAGAACCGAGCCGGCGAGGATGATCACGGTAATCGCCGCGAAGACGAACTGGAAGAACACCATGGTGGACATTGGGAACGCGATCGGCGGCATGCCGGAGGCCGCGGCCGGAATCACGGCTTCCTTCAACTCGTTGTAGGCTGAGATGATCTGTCCAGGATGGCCGATGAACGGGAACCATTGCTTGCCGAAAGCCATATTGTAGGCCCACAGCACCCAGACGATCAGCACTGCGGCAAACGCATACAACGCCATGAAGGCGGAGTTGATCGCCCATTTCTTTTTGACGATGCCGCCATAGAGAAGAACGAGGCCAGGCACGCTCTGCAGACCGACCAGCGTTGCCGCTGTCATCTGCCACGCGTTATCGCCCGGGTCGAGCCATGCGGGGGAGGGTATCAGTGCCATTGTGTTTTCGTCTCCATGCTTCCCATCTTCCGTGTTGCCCAGCCGCGCGAGCGACCGTCCGACGGCGCGCAGGCGCCGCTCCCCCAACGCAATGCAGATTTCATGCCAAAGATTTCCAGCTTACCCACCGCTTACGAAAGCTTCATCCGATTTTCGACGATTTTGTGGCTCAGCGAAAAAATTGCCTATAAATAAAGCAAAATCCTGATTAATCCGCTGGCAATCTTGCTCGATCGTGCGTCTGCTCACAATGCCGCGACCATCAGGCCCCCGCGCATACGCCTGGTCAGAACAAAGTGCTTGCGCGCCCGCCTTGCATGATCGTCAGGACATGCGAGATACGGATCATGACCCAGACGTCATTTGACATTGCCATCATTGGGGCCGGCCCGGTCGGTGCCGCCCTTGCTCTCGCTCTCGCCGACACCGGTCGCTCGGTCCTGCTGATCGATCGTGCCGCGCTGCCGCCGATGGAGCATCCGGATTTCGATGGTCGCGCCTATGCTATCGCACTCGGCTCGCGCGCCCTGCTCGATCGCGCCGGGTTGTGGGATGCGCTGCCCTTTGCGCCCTGTCCGATCGAACAGATCCGGGTGTCGGACGGTAAGCCCGGCCGCCCGGCCTCGCCGATGTTTCTGCATTTCGACCATCGCGACATTGGTGACGATCCGTTCGGCTGGATCGTGGAGGCGCGCGCGCTGCGCATGGCGATCAACCGAACCCTCGCTGATTCGCGGGTCGTGGTGCACGCGCCGGCGGTTGCCGCCGTGAAGCGCCACGCTGACCACGCGGTGGTCGATGTCGCCGGTCATGGCTGTTATCGCGCGCGGTTGATCATCGCCGCCGATGGACGGGCCAGTTCATTGCGGAGCGAAGCGGCAATTCCGGTCACACGGTTCACCTATCGCCAGAGCGCGGTCGTCTGTGCGATTGCGCATGAGCTGCCCCACGGCAATGTCGCGCTCGAACATTTCCTGCCGGGAGGTCCGTTCGCGCAGCTGCCGATGAACGATACCAGCGATTCCGGCGATGGAACCGATGTCAGCGATATCGAGCACGTCTCGGCCATCGTGTTCACCGAATCCCATGCGATCGCCCGGCGGCTGAGCACGATGGACGATGCCGGCTTTACGAGCGAAGTGGCGCGCCGGCTCGGCGATCACCTCGGCGCGATCCGGCTGATCGGCAAGCGATGGACCTATCCGCTCTCGGCGCTGCACGCGCATCGCTACTATGCGACCCGGCTCGCCCTGGTCGGCGATTCCGCCCATGGTGTCCACCCGATCGCGGGCCAGGGGCTGAACCTTGGCCTGCGCGACGGCATGGCGTTGGTTGGTTTGATCGAAACCGCCGACGATCCGGGCGATGCCGCGGTGCTGGCGCGCTATCAGCGGGCGCGACGGCCAGATAATCTGATGATGCTGGCGGCAACCGATGCGCTGGACCGGCTGTTCTCAACCGACTTGCCGCCGATCCGTCTCGCGCGTGACATCGGTCTCGCGGCGGTGAACCGGATGCCTGTGCTCAAACGGGCGTTTATGCGGACGGCGATGGGTCTTTCGTCATGAGCCCGGCGCCCGGCAAGGGCTCGCGCAGGGAGTGGGCAGGCGCAGGCGGGGCAGGCGGGGCAGGCGCAACTTCGGAAACCGGGGAGTTCTGGATTTCGGCATTCTCGCCTCGATCGTTTTTCTGATCTTGCCGATGCTCGCGACGTTGTCGAGTCGACGGTCGAGAAAGGCGATGGTGTCCTCGTCATCGTCGGACATGTCGCGCAGCCAGAACAATAGCGTGCTGGTATAGACCCCTGCGAGGAGCGCGCGCTTGGTGTACCAGGCGAAATCGGCCGATCGGTCGCCGGCGGCGTGCCAGATCGCATCGACCGTGCGGGCGGTGATGGTGGCCGCGAGTTTCGCGTTCTGCGGCAGCGCCAGAATAGCCACCGCCCGGCCAATCGCCTCGCGGTAGCGCCGGTTTTGCTCGAAGCGCAACGAGATGATCGCACGCACCCGGCCGGGTGTTCGATAGGCCGCCAGATCGGCGGCGCGGGCGGCGCGCTCCATGTCCTGGTCGGCGAGGCAGGCCCAGGCCTCGATCATCTCACTCGCCCCGCCCGGAAACAGAAACGCCGCGTCCTCGGCATCGCGGCCGCAAGCGAGCAGAGCCCGGCGCAGCGCGATCCGGGTCCATCCCTCAAACGCGACCTCGTCGATCAGGGCGCGGATCACGGCCTCATCGTCGGGCAGCATGGTTTCGCAGGGATTCATCGCCGTGGTCTCCTTATCGGGGTCTCGGAACGTCGGGTCGGGATGCCATGATGTCGTCGCGGAACCGAACGACCTCCTCATTATAGCCGAACATGTGCGGATCGCGTAGCCGCGCCGGGTAGAGAATGCCGTCGAGATGGTCGGTTTCGTGCTGGATGACGCGCGCATGAAACCCCGCCGCGGCACGGGTGAACATCGTGCCGGAGGCGTTCATTGCCCGCATGGTGACGCGCGCGGCGCGGGGAACCAGACCGGTCATGCCAGGGATCGACAGGCAGCCCTCCCAATCCTCGATCGTTTCGCCGTCATCCAGCACGAGTTCGGGGTTGATCACCGCACTGAGGGGGAGAGGAGCATCGTCCGCGGCGCCGGAGACGCGCCGCTCAGGAACTTTATAGATGAACAGACGCAGCGGAACATGAACTTGCGGTGCCGCGAGGCCGACACCGCCGGCATCATCGAGGGTTTCGATCATGTCGGCGAGCAGGCGGCGGATTTCCGGCGCGGTTACATCCTCGACCGGGGCAGCGCGGCCCAGTAGAACGGGATGGCCCATCCGGGCCAGTTTGAGGATTGCCATGCCGTTCACATGGCGCAATTCACCGATTTGGCAAACCCGTATGGCGCCCCGCAATGATTTTTTCGCGGGGACTGTTGGCAAACCGGCGGTTTTTGCTATATCGGGTCCCAAGAGCTGATCCTTATCGGCCCGAACGGCCGCCACGCTATCACCTAGCGGGGCTTTTTCTTGTTTTAATCAACGACTTATCAACCAAATTTGCTGCAGAGCAACGGAGTGTCAGGCCAAGTGCAAGTTCTCGTTCGTGACAACAATGTCGATCAAGCGCTGAAGGCGCTGAAAAAGAAGCTTCAGCGTGAAGGCGTGTTCCGCGAGATGAAATTGCGCCGCCATTACGAAAAACCCTCAGAGCGCCGCGCCCGTGAGGCCGCCGAGGCGGTGCGCCGCGCCCGCAAGATGGAACGGAAGCGGATCGAACGCGAAGGCTTCTGATCCGCCGCGACCTGATTTCGCGGCGTCTTCGGATTGGGAGATGTCAGGTGTCACTGGCGTCCGTCCGGACTACCGGTCGCATCCCGTATCGGTAAGGTCAGCGCCGGTCGATCGAAATCCGCCCCGGTCCGACCGAGGCGAGGATCAGCAATCCGCCGCAAATCGACAGGTCGAGTAGGAACTGGATTTCGGCGGAAACGGCGGCTACGCCCTGCATCAGCCAGAACCGATGCGTGAGCCAGTTAGCACCGATCGTGAACAGGATCAGGATGATGGTGCCGATGCGCGTCCGCAGTCCGAGCGCCACCATGATCCCTCCCGCGAGTTCACAGGCAATAGCGATGATGCCGCCAAATGTTGGATAGGGCGCATGCAGATGCACCAGCAGGTGCACGATGCCGGGCCAAGACATCAGCTTGCTCCACCCCGCCTGGATGAAC
>NZ_JBMFGY010000049.1:16151-24090 GCF_049977125.1 Acidiphilium sp.
CAGGTGCACGATGCCGGGCCAAGACATCAGCTTGCTCCACCCCGCCTGGATGAACACCGCGGCGAGCGCGAGCCTTCCGAACAAAATACCGAAATCCGAACCACCGCGCCGCATGATTTTCATTCGGCCCTCCCTTCCTGTAAGATCGCTCCCATCTAAGCCCCATCAAATTCGGCGCTTGTCAAACGAAAGCCAGTCCATGAGCGGAACCATCCTCGATCTCGAAGGCCTCGCCGCCATGCCGGTGGCATCCGACCCGTTCACCCATTTGGTGATGCGCGGGTTCATCCGCCCGGAGCGGTTGGCGGGGGTGGTGGCTGGCCTGCCGCCGATTGCCGCGCGAGGTAGTTTCCCGATCGAGTCGTTGCGGCTCGGAACAGATGCAGCGACACTCGTGCATGAAATGCGGAGCGATGCGTTTCGCGCTGTGATCGCCCGTCAGTTTAACCTTGATCTGACCGACGCACCGGTGATGATAACCTTGCGCGGGCAGACCGGTGCCAAGGATGGGCAGATCCATTGCGATTCCGTCGCGAAGCGCGTTACGATATTACTTTATCTCAATCCGGCGAGCGAAGCCTGGGCGCGGCAGGATGGATGCCTGCGTCTACTGCGCGGCTCAAACGATCTTGAAGATTATGCGGTCGAGGTGCCACCGGTCGATGGCACGCTGCTGGCCTTTCCGAATGGGCCGACCTCGTGGCATGGCCATCGCACCTTCGTTGGCAAGCGCTATACGGTGCAGCTCAACTATATGACCACCGATGCCAAGGCGAAATACGAAATGCGCCGGCACAAGGTATCGGCGCTGGTCAAGCGCTTTTTGCCCGCCGCCTGATCGTGGCACGGCTTGCCACGATCGAAACCACAAGGCGGCTATGGTCCGGGCGGCAGATTCTGTTGCTGGCCGGGGTGTTGCTGATCGCGGCGAATCTGCGACCCGGCATCACCTCGGTCTCGCCACTTTTGGTGCTGATCGGCACCTCGCTCGGTCTCGGCAGCTTCGGTCTGATCGCCCTGGCGACGATTCCCGTAATATGCTTTGCCGCGCTCGCGCCGGTGAGTTTGCCGTTGCAACGGCGGTTTGGGTTGGAGTCGGTTGTACTGGGTGTGCTTGCGCTGCTGTTTGTGGGGCTGGCGCTCCGACTGATCGATTCCGCATCCGCCCTCTATAGCGGCACAATTCTGGCGGCAGGGGCCATCGCGGTGGGCAATGTGCTGATCCCGGCGATCGTGAAGCGTGATTTTCCAGGCCGCGTCGGGCTGGTCACCGGATTATACGTCACGATTCTGTATGTCACCGCGGCGACCGGTGCGGGGGTGAGCGTGCCGCTGGCGCATGCCACTGAGCTGAGTTGGCGTTTCGCGCTTGGATTCTGGGCGATACCGGCGCTCGTGGCATTGGTCGTGTGGCTGCCCCAACTGGCGCATGGCGCCACCCGTGTGCCGTTGCAGCACTGGTCGGGTGGCTTCGCGCGGATGGCGCGCAGCCCGTTGGCCTGGGCGGTAACGCTGTTCATGGGATTCCAGTCACTTGGCTATTATGCGCTGCTGTCATGGCTGCCAGCCCTGTTGCACAGTGTGGGGGTTACGCCGGCGACGGCGGGGCTGATGTTGTCGGTCAGTACCATCGTGGCATTGCCATCAACGCTGGTCACGCCAAGCCTGGCTGCCCGCAGTCGCGATCAGCGCGGCCTGACCATCGCGATTCTGAGCGTGACCCTGGTCGGTTACCTCGGTTTGATGCTGGCACCGGGGGCGGCACCATGGCTGTGGGTCGTGATCATGGGGGTCGGGCAGGGTGCGATGTTTCCGCTCGCGCTCACCTTCGTCGTGCTGCGGGCTGGCGGGGCGACTGAAGCGATGGCTCTGTCGGCCTTCTCGCAAACCATCGGCTACGCTGTCTCGATCGCCGGACCACTCGGCATGGGCGCGCTGCACGCGCTCACCGGGCAATGGTGGGTCGCGATGGCGTTTGAAACGGCAACGCTGATCCCGACCCTCTGGTTCGGCCTACGGGCCTCGCGGCCGGAAACGATCAACCTTTAGCTCACGACACACGTTTCAGACGCTAGAGCGTTATGCTTTCAGCTTAACGCTCTAGCTCTATATTTTTTCAAGCGATTTCAAGCGATTTCATGCGATTATGTTGCCGCTGCCGCGTTAGATTAATCGCATATCGCTCTAGACGCAACCGACTGATTTAGTTCGGCACGGCGACAGGCAGGGCATCGGTTGCTGGCGGCGGTGTCGAGGCGACGGACCAAGGTTTCGCGGCAATGATGTCGAAGTTGGTGGTTTATGCTTGATCGGTTTCAAGGGAACGAGAGGGTGCCGTGGCGGGTGATGATAATGTTCTCACCCGCCAAAGCCCGCTCCGTCACTGCCGAAAGATTGTTCTTGGCATCGGCAGTGCTTTGCATGGCCGCATCAAGGTGAGCGGCCATACAGAAATCAAAAGTTCTTTGCTATTTTTTTACAAAAAGTAGCGTTGGTTACTCCGCCGCATCCTCACGCCGGCCCTTGCCGCCGACCTGATCCGAGATGTCCGCACCGGTCGCCTGATCCACCACGCGCATCGACAGCTTGACCTTGCCGCGATCGTCGAGTCCGATCATCTTGACTTTGACGACATCGCCCGCCTTGACCACATCGCCGGTCCTGGCAACGCGGCCCTGGGCAAGCTCGCTGATATGAACCAGGCCGTCGCGGGCGCCGAAGAAGTTCACGAAGGCGCCGAAATCGGCCACTTTCACGACCTTGCCGGTGTAGATCATGCCGACTTCCGGTTCGGAGGTCAGGCCGCGGATCTTGTCGATCGCCTTCTGCGCCTGCTCGTCGGACGTCGCGGCGATCTTGATCGTGCCGTCGTCCTCGATGTCGATCTTGCAGCCGGTCTGCTCGACGATCTCGCGGATCACTTTGCCGCCGGTGCCGATCACGTCGCGGATCTTGTCCTTTGGCACGGAAATCACGGTGATGCGCGGTGCATTTTGCGAAACATCGTCACGTGAGCCCTGTAGCGCCTTGGCCATTTCGCCGAGGATATGCATGCGGCCGTCTTTCGCCTGATCCAGCGCGATCTTCATGATCTCGAAGGTGATCGAGGTGATCTTGATGTCCATCTGCAGCGAGGTGATGCCGGATTCGGTGCCGGCGACCTTGAAATCCATGTCGCCGAGATGATCCTCGTCACCCAGGATGTCGGACAGCACGGCGAAGGCGCGATCTTCCTTGATCAGACCCATCGCGATGCCGGCGACCGGACGGGCCAGCGGCACGCCGGCGTCCATCAGCGCGAGCGAGGTGCCGCAGACGGTTGCCATCGAGGAGGAGCCGTTGCTCTCGGTGATTTCCGAGACCACCCGCAGAGTGTACGGGAACTTGTCCTTGCCGGGGAGCAGCGGGTGGATGGCGCGCCAGGCGAGCTTGCCGTGGCCGACTTCACGACGGCCGGGGCTGCCGACGCGGCCGGTCTCGCCGACCGAGAAGGGAGGGAAATTGTAGTGGAGCATGAAATGCTCGCGGTATTCCCCTTCGATCGCATCGATCATCTGCTCGTCCTGGGCGGTGCCGAGCGTGGCAACGACCAGCGCCTGGGTCTCGCCGCGGGTGAACAGCGCGCTGCCGTGGGTGCGCGGCAGAACGCCGACTTCGGCGAGGATCGGGCGGACGGTTTTGGTGTCACGGCCATCGATTCGGATGCCATGATCGAGGATCGCGTTGCGGACGATGTCGGCCTCGAGCTCCTTGAACATACCGCGGGCTTTGTCGGCCGGGAGACCTTCCTCGGTGAGCTTGGCGAGGGTTTCGGATTTCACGGCACCGAGTTTCTCGTGGCGGACGCCTTTTTCCTTCTCGTCATAGGCGGCGCGGAGACCTTCACGGGCGAGCGCATCGAGGCGCGCGGCAAGAGTCTTTTCCTCTTCGCTCTCTTCGGTTAGCGGCCAGGGTTCCTTGGCCGCGTGTTCGGCGAGCTCGACAATCGCCTGAATCACCGGTTGAAACGCCTTATGACCGAACGCCACGGCGCCGAGCATGACCTCCTCGGAGAGTTCGCTGGCCTCGGATTCGACCATCAGAACGCCTTCGGCGGTGCCGGCGACGACCAGATCGAGTTTGCTCTCCTTGATCTGCGCCGAAGTCGGGTTGAGAACGTATTCACCATCGATATAGCCGACACGCGCGGCACCGACCGGGCCGAAGAACGGAATCCCCGACAGGGTCAGCGCCGCCGAGGACGCGACCAGGGAAAGAATGTCCGGTTCGTTCTCCAGATCGTGGCTCAGCACGTTGACAATGACCTGCACCTCGTTTTTGAACCCGTGCGGGAACAACGGGCGGATCGGGCGGTCGATCAGGCGGCAGATCAGGGTTTCACGGTCAGTCGGCCGACCTTCGCGCTTGAAGAAACCGCCCGGGATGCGCCCGGCGGCGTAGAATTTCTCCTGGTAGTTCACCGTGAGCGGAAAGAAATCCTGCCCCGGCTTAACGCTGCGGGCGCCGACGGCGGTGGCCAGCACCACGGTGTCACCGTAGGAGGCGACCACGGCGCCATCAGCTTGGCGCGCGACCTTACCGGTTTCGAGAATGAGCTTGCGCCCACCCCAGTCGAGTTCCTTGCGAAAATACTTATCGAACATCGTTCAGTCCTTCATACTTAAAGGACCGGAAAGGCCGGCATCGGGCGGCGTGAAGCGGGGCCAGCGTCTCGGGCGGCATGGGTCGGGCTGTGTGGAGCACAGCCACGGGCCATGTGGCCGGAAACGCCGGAGAGACCGGCATTCCACGCAACCGAATGACCTTAGCCCTTCCGATCGCATCCGGGAGACCATTCCCCCGGTTCATCCACGCCAAGTTGGCATGCAGTACCCCTGTAGCGGATTTCTTGACGCAGGGCTACTGCCGGTTGCGGCATGCGGACTGGCTCGGATCGACACCCCTGCACCATATCGACCCAACGACGCATCACCCGATCACGAGATCCTGACGAAATGCCGCCGCGAACAGATCGCGCGCGACTTTCACCGGCCCCAGCAGCGTACCGTGCTCGATCACCACCGCCGCCGCGAACCGGGGTTGCATCACCGGCGCGTAGCCCACGAAGAGAGCATTCGGGCGGAATTTCCAGGGCAGCCGCGAATCGTTGTAATTTGCCGCCTCCATCGCCGCGTCTTCATTGATCACCTGCGCTGTCCCCGTCTTGCCGGCCATGCGCACGCCGCCCGGAAGTATCAGTCGCGCGCCCCAGGATGTGCCCATCGGGGTATTCACGACCTCGTCCAGCCCCCGCCGCACCACTTCCCAATGCAGATCATCCAGTCCCAACCCCCGCGGCGGTGGCCGATCGGTCATGACGCCGCCGACTGATCGCACCAGATGGGGCGCCACCGCGCGACCGGTCGCCACCCGCGCAATCATCGTCGCGAGGTTCAGCGGGGTGAATAGCGTGTAACCCTGCCCAATCCCCTGCACCGCGGTGTCACCCTCGGTCCAGTTGATCCGCCGTTGCCGCGCCCAGCCATGGGTTGGCAGGAATCCGGTGGCTAGGCCGGGAAAATCGAGTCGCGGCTGTCCTGTCAACCCGAGCAAGGTACCCATCGCCGCCATCCGATCGATCCCTGCGCGCATCGCGACATGATAATAGAACACATCGCAACTCTGTTGCAGTGCCGAGGCCGCGTCCATTGATCCATGGCCCGATCGCAGCCAGCAATAGAATATCCGGTCGCCGATCTTGAGATACCCCGGGCAAAAGAACCGCGTCTCCGGCGTAATCGCGCCGCAGCGCAACGCCGCCAGCGCAACCGTGGGCTTGAACGACGACCCCGGTGCGTACAGCCCTTGCGTCGCCCGATCAGTGAGTGGCCGTTCCGGATCCCGCATCCAGCCCGACCATACCGCATCCGGTACGCCCTGATCGAACCAGGCCGGGTCGAACGACGGCGCACTCGCCATCGCGAGGACAGCACCATCCTGCACATCGAGCAGCACGACCGCTCCCGCGCGCCCGTTCAGTGCCGCCACCGCCTCGCGCTGCAACGAGGCATCGAGAGTCAACGCGACCGTCTTGCCCTGTTGACCGGCATTCCGGTCGAGCACCCGCACCACGGAGCCTAGCGCGTCCACCTCGGTCTCGACCACGCCGGGGGCGCCGAGCAGATCGGCCTGACGCGCCTGCTCGATACCGGCTCCCCCCACCCGCGCGCCGGGCAGAGCCAGCACCGGATAACGCGTCGCCTCGGCCGCGTCTGGCCGCACCACGTAGCCGATGGTGTGCGCCGCCGCCGCGCCCAGCGGATAATAGCGCGAAAAACCTCGATCGATGATCACGCCGGGCAATTGTGTCGCATGCACCTCGAGACGGGCCATTTCTGCCCAGTCCAGATCATGCTTGAGCACCACCGGCACATATCGCGCGGGCCCGGCAAGAAGCGCCGTCAGCCGTGCCCGCTCCGCCGGCGACAAAATCACCAGCGACGCAAACCGCGTCACGACCTGCTCGGGGTCATGCGCATCGGTGATCAGAAACAAGGCCCGCCAATGCTGGCGGTTGCCGGCGAGAAGGGCTCCGGTCCGATCCGTGATCAAACCACGCTCCGGCGCGATCAGCCGCTGCGCGATAGCATTGTCGCGCGCCCGCCGACGGTAGCGCGGATGCTCGATTACCTGCAGATCATAGAGCCGCGCCACCAGCCCGCCAAACACCAGGGTCTGCACCCCGCCCAGGATCAGCGCCCGCCTGGTGAACCTGCCCCGTTCAATCGTATCGCGTGCCATGATTCGTCTTGTGCGACGATGCCCGCCGCAACCCAAGTCGCTCTCAGGACACGATTATGCGAGCAACGCGGCACAGGTTCAGCCTACGAGCCGCCGGTGATCGCTTATCGCCCGATCATGACGATGGCCGTGCGGCCGGGCTGATTGTCCGCCGGCGGATTGCCGAATTGATCCCGAAACCGGACCGTTAGAGCGTTATGCTTTCAGCGTAACGCTCTAACTCTATGTTTTTTCGAGTGATTTTATGCGACGATGTTGCCGCTGTCGCGTCAACTTAATCGCATATCGCTCTCGACCCAGAATCGAACGGCGCATCACGGCATCCTCGCGGGACAAGTCGGTTCCCGATTATCCCGAGGATTTGGCGACAAGGTCGAAACGCTGCAACCGTGCCAACAGCGCTGGCATCTGGGCCAGCGGTATCATGTTCGGCCCATCCGAGGGCGCATGATCAGGATCGGGGTGACATTCGATGAACAGCGCTGCACACCCCACCGCTAAAGCCGCCCGCGCCAACATAGGAGCGAATTCGCGCTGCCCGCCCGATGAGCCGCCCAGACCGCCGGGCTGTTGTACCGAATGCGTGGCATCAAACACGACCGGATATCCGGTGCGCGCCATGATCGGCAGCGCCCGCAGGTCGCTGACCAGCGTGTTGTAGCCGAAACTAGCGCCGCGCTCGGTCAGCAGGATGCGCTCGTTGCCGGTGCTGGCGATTTTGGCGGCGACGTTGGCCATGTCCCACGGGGCAAGGAACTGGCCCTTCTTCACGTTGATCGCGCGGCCGGTGTTGCCGGCGGCCAGCAACAGATCGGTCTGGCGGCAGAGAAAAGCGGGGATCTGCAGAACGTCGACCGCCTCGGCCACCGGCGCGCATTGGTGCGCATCATGCACGTCGGTCAATACCGGGATGGCAAATTTGGCGCGGATGTCGGCTAATATCTGCAAGCCCGCCGCCATGCCGACGCCACGCCCGGTGCCGAGGGAGGTGCGGTTGGCCTTGTCATAGCTCGATTTGAAGATCAACCCGATGCCGAGAGCGCGCGTCATGTCGACAAGCGCTGCGGCAACACCCATCGCATGGTCGGCGGATTCGATCTGACAGGGGCCGGAAATCAGAGTGAAGGGAAGGTCGTTGCCGAGGGTGAGATTGTCGATG
>NZ_JBMFGY010000050.1:0-23382 GCF_049977125.1 Acidiphilium sp.
CGATCGGCGTCAGCAGCGCGAGGCGGATACCCGTAAAAACTGCGAGCAGCAGAAACAAGCCGGCCAAACCCCACCGATCGAGCCGGAGCATATTTAGGAAACGCCTCATCACCCCGACCATGCCCGATTTCACGACACTTGCCATCCGCATCCCGGCGCCGATAGACCGGGTCCTGTTTGGTCGCTATTACTAACCCTTCACTCACCCGCCCTTGATAGGCACCGTATGCCACGGAGACGCTCTTGCCGCATTCGCCTCAGCTGGAGCCTGTCCCCACGCTACTCGACCGCCGCCCATGGCTTGTTCTCCTCCTCCTAATCATTGCGCCGCTGATTGGCCACATGCCATCAATCCTATTCGGGCTCAGTTCTAACCCGATCTGGGTCGAATCCGGCGCGGTGGTCGGCGTTGGTTCGCCAATTCTGGCGGGTTCACCGTTCGACGATCCCAATGTTGGATGGACCAATCAGGCGCTCGGCCACCTCGCCGCCCAGGATTGGCTGCATGGGCGGATTCCTTGGTGGAATCCCTATTCCGGCATTGGTTTGCCGCTCGCTGGCGAGATGCAGCCCGCCGCAATGTTCCTGCCCTTTGTCCTGCTACTCGGGTTTCAGGGCGGTATTGTCTGGTTGGAATTGTCGCTTCAGGTTTTTGCGGGAATTGCCACCTTCCTGCTGCTGCGCCGGCTCGATCTTGGGCGTGTGAGCGCATTGGCTGGAGCGTTGCTGTTCGAATTCAACGGTACCTTTGCCTCAGTGCCGGGTGAGACAATCCTGAACGTCATGCCGTTTCTGCCATTGTTATTACTCGGCATCGAATATGCGCGCGCCCCCGGCGAAGCAAGGCGCGCGATCATCGTCGTGGCGCTGGCGATCGGCGGCTCGCTCCTCGCCGGCTTTCCCGAAGCCGCTTATATCGATGGCTTGATGGCGCTATTGTGGACGGTTTTTCGTGTCTTCGGCACATCAAACCGGCTGAGGTTCCTTCTGCGCATTGGCGTCGGCGGCGTGATCGGCCTGATGCTGGCCGCCCCGCTCCTGGTCGCCTTTGTCGATTTCTCCGCGCTCACAAACGTCTTTCAAAACCACACGATCGGCGGCGTCGCGCTCGATCTGCGTGGGCTAGGGCCAGTCGTTATGCCCTATGTTTACGGCCCACTTGGCACCAGCCTGGGCAGTAACCTTCTGCTGACAATTTCGGGCGGTACCGGCGGCTATATCGGCGCCGTCTTCCTGCTGTTCGCGATTATCGGCGCGCTGATCGAGCGGGATCGGCCTATCGTCGTCATGCTCGTGCTATGGCTTGTCCTTTGCGCGGGGAAGACCTTCGGTTTTCCGCCGATTATGAGTGCGATGAATCTATTGCCGTTCATGAAGGACACCGAATTCTTCCGCTATTCCTCACCGTCCTGGGAACTTGCGGTGATTATCCTGATCGCGCGCGCGCTGGACAGCCCGAACCGGCAGTCTCACCGCTATCTGATCGCCTTGGCCGGCACGGCGGTGATCTTGGCTTTCGCCATCGATCTGGCGTGGCCGTGGGCGCGGGCGTGGCATTGGTCGGACGCCAACCGGATGATCATGACGAAATGGCTACTGCGCGCGGCGGGATTTCAATTTATAGCGTTGCTTGCGGCATCGATCGCGTGGCTGACTTCCGATGCGGGCGCACGACGATGGCGTGTTGGCGGCATTCTGGTACTTTATTCGATGGTGCTGCTGGCCGTGCCGCAATTTTCCGGCGTGAAACCCGGAAAGATAGATCACGCCGCGATCAATTATCTTAAAGTCCACACCGGGCTTGATCGTTTTTACTCTCTAGGCCCCATCCAGCCGAACTATAGCGCCTATTTCGCTATTCCCAACATCAACCACAACTATCTACCCGTCGCCCTCAACTGGACCGATTTTGTCGAAAAATCGCTTTTCCCTTCGGTTGCGAGCCAGGATGGCGGCATATTTTGGGCGCCCTTCCCGCCGATGCAAATCACGACGGCTGTTAACGATCTTCAACAACATGTTGCATCATATCAGTTTCTCGGGGTGCATTATGTTATCGCAAGTCCAGGCGTCCAACTGACATCAACGGTCTCGATGCCGGATCAGGAGGCAACACGGGTCCCATTCCAACTTAACCGAGGCCAGTCGCTCACGCTTGATCGTGTCGCGCCGGCGATCATGTCACGGTTGGGTCCCATTTCGGAGATCGGGATTTTCCAGGGCAATTACGCCAATACGGCCACCGGTCGCCTCGCAGTCAAGCTGTGCGCCAATCATCAGTGCTCGTCAGGAACAGCTGACTTGGCGCATTCGGCTGACAATAGTGCCTTCCGTGTCAATCTGGCTCCGCCGATCACGATCCGTCCTGGCGAGCGTTTCAGCGTCACGGTAAGTCACGCTTCCGGCAGTCACCCCGACGCTATTTGGCTATGGTCTCATCCAGACGCAGGCCAGACCCTGGTAACCGGAACCGGACAAGTTCTCACCGGGCGCACCATCCAACTCGTTTTCGACACCGGTGCCAATACCCGCGATTTCCAGCATGTTTACAGTGATCATCTGATGAATATCTGGCGTCTCCATGGCGCCGATCCTTTCTATACAACGGCAGGCAGCGCCTGTTCGCTGCATGACGCCCGTCTGAACCGCGTCGTCGCGCTGTGCGACGGCCCCGCCACGCTGACCCGCCGCGAATTATTCATGCCGGGCTGGCACGCAACGATCAACCACCAGCCGGTACCGATCCGGGTTGATCACCAAATCGCCCAGCGGATCAGATTGCACGCCGGTCGGAATGGCATTGTCTTCCACTTCGCGCCCCCCTTTGTCGGCTTCGCCTGGATCGGCTTCTGGATCGGTGTCGCGGCACTCCTGTTGATCGGAGGGTTGCCTAGAGCGATATGCGATTAAGTTGACGCGGTAGCGGCAACATAATCGCATGAAATCGCTCGAAAAAATACAGAGTTAGAGCGTTAAGCTGAAAGCATAACGCTCTAAAACCGTTTGGGCACAGGCTCATGCCGCTCCAGGCGGAACGCCGTGATCGCAACCACCAATCCCAGCACCGCCAACGCCGCCCCGATCAAGGGCAAACGCGCATAACTCACCCCAACGCCGAGCGCCGCGCCACCCAGCCAGGCGCCGCCGGCATTGCCCAGGTTGAACGCCCCTTGATTGATCGTTGAGGCCAGATTGGGCGCATCCCGCGCATGATCGATCACCCGCGTCTGCAACGGCGAAACCATCGTGAACACCGCAACACCCCAGATCGCGATCACCGCAACCGCCAGCACCGAATCGGACGCCACCAGCCACAGCATCACCAGCACCAGAGCAATCGCCGCAAGGGTACCCATGATCGTCCGCGCCGAATGCCGGTCCGCGAGGCGGCCGCCCAGCAAACCGCCAATCGTCAACCCACTTCCGAACAGAAGCAGCACGAAACTCACGCCGTGCGGGGTCACGCCCGCGACATTTTCCAACAGCGGCGCAATATAGGTGAAAACGCTGAACAGGCTGGCCGAACTCAGCACCGCCATCAGCATCGCGAGCAGCACTTGCGGGCGGCCCAGAATCCGCACCTCATTCAAAATCCGCCCCGATCCGCCCCGCAGATCACCGGGCAAGAGCACCGCGATGGCGACCATCGACACCACCCCGATCACCACCACGGCGCCAAACGTCGCCCGCCAGCCCGCCGCCTGGCCCAATATCGTCCCCGCCGGCACGCCCAGAACATTTGCCATGGTCAAACCCAGAAACACCAGCGCCACCGCCCGCGCCCGCCGCTCGCGCGGCACCAGATCGGCCGCGACCACCGAACCGATGCCAAAGAACGCGCCGTGGGACAGCGCCGTGACCACCCGCGCCGCCATCATCGTCCAATAGCCCGGCGCCACCGCGCACAGCGCATTGCCGATGACGAACACGCCCATCAGCGATATCAGCGCCACCCGCCGGTTCCATCGCCCAACCAACACCGCCACGAAAGGAGAACCGAACGTCACCCCGAGCGCATACGCGCTCACCAGGTAACCGGCCTGTGGGATCGAGACGGAAAAATCATGCGCCAGTTCAGGGAGCAGACCGACAATGACGAACTCGCTGGTGCCGATCGCGAAGCTCGCAACGATCAGGGCGATCAGCGGCAGCGGCATGGCCACCTCACCGCGACGACGAAGGACCCGAACCCATCCTGCCGTCCCGCGCCCGATCCATGCGCAACGCCACCCAGAATCGGTGCCGGGCAACCGCCGCGGCGCAACCCGCTCTCGCCGGCCGATCCGCGCTCAGCGCCCCGTCATGATGCGCTCGAACAATTGCTTCACCGTCGGGATGAAACCGTTCGAGTAGAACGGGTCGGTCGCGAAACGATAGCCGTTATGCCCGCTGAACATCAGATTGCGGTTGACCGACTCGGGATTTTCGCCGTCATGGGCAATGTCCTGCAAGGTTTTCTGAATACAGAAGCTGCGCGGGTCGGCTTTCTTGCCGGTCGAGAAATCAGGCTCTTCCTGGGCCCAGTTGGAAAACCGGCAATGCGACAGGCAGCCCATGCAATTGACCTGATCGCGCCGGATCTCCTCGGAGGCTTCCGGCGTTTCGAACACCAGGGTCGAATCGGGCGTGCGCAACGCCTCGGTATAGCCCTCGCGCTCCCACCCCTCAACCCGGCGCAGATCGGGCACGGTCAACCAGACCGGACGTTTGCGGGGGCCTACACCATATTGGGCGGTATGGGCCCCAACCGGTTCGGTCGTGTAGGCCACCTGACGCTCATTTCGGGCACGCAACGACTGGATGAAATCATTGTTCACCGCACTCGAATAGAACCCCGTCGGGGAAAACCGATTGAGGAATATATCACCAGCCTTGAGTGTGAGGAGTTTTTGCTTCCAGACATTGCTGATCGGGCTTTCCTGGGTCAACAGGGGGCGGGTGCCAAACTGGAACGCGATCGGGCCGACATCCGGATTGTCGAGCCAATCCTCCCATTCCTCCAGCCACCAAACGCCGCCGGCCATGATGATCGGTGTCGCATCCAGCCCGAATTCGCGCATCTGCCGGCGCAGCGCGATCACGCGGGGGAGGGGATTTTCCGGCTTGGTCGGGTCTTCCGAGTTGGACAACCCGTTGTGTCCGCCGGCGAGCCAGGGGTCCTCATAGACCACCCCCCCCATCAGATCGGCCGCTTTATGGTAGGCGCGCCGCCACAAGGCGTTGAAGGCGCGGGCCGAGGAGACGATGGGATAGTAATGCACGTTGAATTTCGCGGCGATCTCCGAGAGCTTGTAGGGCATGCCGGCACCGCAGGTAATGCCATTGATCAGCCCCTTGGCGCCTTCGAGAATGCCGGTCACCACACGTTCCGCGGCGCCCATTTCCCAGAGAATATTGGCGTGGATACGCCCCTGACCGTTCGACTCCTCATAGGCACGCCGCGCCTGGGCGATGCCCCCATCGATCGCGTAGGTCACCAGCTCCTCATGCCGCGCGCGCCGCGTACCGCCATGATATAATTGCGGTATCGGCCGGCCGTCCGCATCATACGTGTCGGCATTTACCGCGCTGAACGTCCCGACGCCGCCCGATGCCGCCCATTGTCCGGCGGACTGCCCGTTGGAAATCGCCACGCCCTTGCCACCCTCGACCAGGGGCAGCACATCGACGCCGCCCATCCGGATCGCGTTGATCGTTCTCATTGCTTCGGCAACCTGTTCATCGCGCTGCGACTTTTCCTAAACATGCAATCAGGCGCGATCAGCCGCGCCGGCCGTGGGCTTGGTCCTCGTGGATACGGCATGGGTCCCGACATCAGCAACGGCATTGTCGGACCCCCTCGCTACCGTCGCGGTTGTTTAGCACGGATCTGAGGCGCTAAACAGCAGTGACGCTACCCGTCATGATCGATTTTGTCATCATTCGTCCATATTTCCGGGCGCGACGTACCGAAACCACCCGGATGCCCGCAGCGCGCAAGCCGGACAGTCACCGCAGCCATAACCCCAATCGTGCAAAACATCCCGCTCGCCCTTGTAGCAGCTATGGCTCGCAACCCGCACGATCTCCACGAGCTCACGCCCGCCCAGCGCTTCAGCCAGGCGCCAGGTCGCGGCCTTATCCCGGTCCATCAACGGCGTATCGATCGTGATCGGCCGATCCAGACCGAGCGCGAGAGCGGCTTGCATCGCCGCCATCGTGGATCGCCGGCAATCGGGATAACCGGAATAATCCGTCTCGCACATGCCGCCAACCAGCACGCCAAGCCCGCGCCGATAGGCCAGGGCAGCGGCATAGGTCAGAAAGAGCAGATTCCGGCCCGGGACGAACGTATTGGGCAGCCCGGCCTCGGTCGTGGTGATCTGGATCGCACTGGTCATCGCCGTCTCACCCAGAGCAGTCAGCGCCCCGGCGATATCGAGAAGATGATCCGCGCCAAGCTCCCCCCGCCAGGGTCGTTCCCGTGCAATCGCGGCGCGCAACGGCTCACGGCAATCCAACTCGACGGCATGACGCTGACCGTAGAAAAATCCGATCGTCTCCACCCGATCATACCGATCCAGCGCATAGGCCAGGCACGTCGCACTGTCCTGCCCTCCGGAGAACAAAACGAGCGCCGCTGCCGTGTCGGAAATCATCATCGTTCCTACCTGCCCGCGCCGCTCCCGGAGATCAAGCCGCGGTCGCCGGGGCCATGACGCGAACCACAAAAATTCCAAGCCAGCCGGGCGCGGGGGCATGATAATTGCAGGCCTGACACGCTCGCACAACAGAGATCGGCGTCTGGGGATCGCGCCCTCGGATTGCTATATCGATAACGAAAGCGTGATCGTCTGATTGAACCGGACGCGCCCCATCGGAGAGGCCTGTGAGTAGATTGAATTTCCCCCGTATCGCGATCATCCCCCGCGTCGCTATGATCAGTGTCGCCATCGCGGTGTTTCAGATGCCGGCGCACGCCGATATCGGCCCGACGCCGCAACAATTGCAGAGCATGATTGCGCAAGGCCACGAAAAAGCCGCGCTGACGGAATTGCAGAGTGTCATTCGGGCTCATCCGCAAAGTGGCGTGGCCTGGTTCCTGGTCGCCGAGGCGCAGGATGCCGAGGGTCATCGTGATGCCGCCCGCCGTGCCTTGGCGAAAGCCGAAAATATTTCTCCCGGTTTGCCATTTGCGCGGTCCGATCGGGTTGCCGCGCTCAAAGCCCATCTGACAGAACCGCCGGTCGGCTCGGGCTCTCGCATCAGTCCGGTGGTTCTCGTGATCGGCGGATTGGTCGGCTTGTTCTTATTGCTGCGACTATTCGCGCGCTCCCGGCGCATCCCATCGCTTCCGACCAACCAGGGCGGCTTCGGCAGCCCGGGGATGGCGGCCGGTGGTTCGCAACCGTTCGGACCCTTCGGTGCTGGACCCCAACCGACCGCAATGGGAACATCAGGGTCAGGAATTGGCGGTGCGCTCGTTTCCGGACTCGCCGCTGGCGCCGGGTTTGCAGCTGGCGAGCGGCTCATCGACGACCTCACCGGCGCCACCCGCGGCGGGCGCGATACCGAGGCCGGCCCCGCCGATGATCCCACCCCCGTGCCGGATCGCGACGACGGCTTGTCCAATCAAGCCGGTTGGGACGACAGCGGTTCCACCCAAGCCGACGACGATACGCTCGATAATAATAGTGACTGGTAGCCTGGGAGTGATTGGTAGTCTGGGCCCGCATATCTGACCGACACCCCCCGGTGCGGCCTGGGGCGTGTTGGAACATCGCTCTCACCAGCGGTCGGAATAGTAAGCCTCGTGCCAGTGGTGCGGCCGCGCGTTATCGGGTACCGCCCCGAGATAGGTTCGGTATGCGGCGATCCAGTTGCCGGCCATCATGGCGCGCGCGCGTGCCAGTGACAGGTCGTGCCGGCACACAAGCCGCACCATTTTCTCCTCAAGCCGATCCTTGGCATAGGCGCCCCAATCACCCGGCCCAAGGTGGGGCTCGGGCCATAAGTTCAACGGCGAATCGGGGGAACCGCCGAGATCAAGCGGGATCAGATGGTCTTCCTCATATTTCCAGGGTCGCCGATCCGCATAGCCATAGGCCCGGATCTGCGCCTTCTTGAGTGGTTCGGTATAGCTGACCGGAGGGCGTATCGTCCTGGTCCAACCACGGACGCAAATGGTGGCGTCGATTGTATGTTCGTTGACCAACGGGTTGATCGCGCCCGGTGTCATCACAGCATTGGGGAGCGGCGATTGCGCCCACGCGATCAACGGGACGGCCAGCGCCGCAATGGTGAATAAAAATTTCATATTCACGTTATAGCGCCAAATTATTGAGATCAGGTTAGCATCGCCAGCCCGTTACGCAGCCGATCCATCGCACGGACCAATTTTTCCGGGCTCTGGGCAAAACACAGCCGCAAATACCCCTCGCCGGTCGCGCCGAACGCGATTCCGGGGGCGACCGCGACCTTGTGCTCGATCACGAGGCGGCGCGCCAACGTCAGGCTGTCGGTAACGCCATCGATTCGTGCGAATGCGTAAAAACTCGCGGCCGGCGCCCGTAGCTCAACGCGGTTCAACCCGGCCAGCCCATCCAGGACAATCGCCCGTCCACGCGAACAAAAATCACGGAATTCCACCACGAAATCCTCGCACCCCAATGCCGCCAGCGCCGCTTCCTGCGAAAACGGCGCAACGGTCGAATGGGTCGCCTCGGTCAGTTCGCCAATGGCGTCACGCAGGCCAGCGGGGACCACCAGCCAGCCGACACGAAATCCGGTCATCGCCCAGGTTTTTGAAACCGAGTTAGCGACAATCACCCGATCATCGTCGCGCGCGTGGTCCAGCACCGATGGTGCCGCCGCGGCGCCATCGAAGGTCAGACGCGAATAGACCTCGTCGGAGAGCAGCCACACGCCATGTTGGCGGCAGAGCGCAAGCAAGGCCCTGATTTCGACATCACTCGCCATCCAGCCGGTCGGATTGTTCGGAGAGTTCAAGCAGAACACCCGGGCACCAGGAAGCACCTTTGCCAACCGGGCCAGATCGAGCCGGAAGCCGCCGGCGCCATCCTGATCCAATCCAAAGCGAGTGACCTCCGCACCACGCGCCAACGCCGCGCCGGCCAGGTTCGGCCATTCCGGTTCATGAATAACAACGCGGTCGCCCGCCCGCACGATTGCGGCGAACGCCACCGAAATCGCCGCCATGCCAGACGCCGTCACCACGATGCGCCCTTCATCGACCGGCTGACGATGCAAATCACTGAGATACGCCGCCAGCGCCGTCCGCAACGCGGCCTTGCCACGACTATCGACATAGCGTGTGTCGCCTGCCGCGACCGCGCGAATCAATGCCGCGGTCGCCGCCGCGGGTGGCGCGAAATCCGACTCGCCGAACGCGAGATTCTCAACCGACGGATCCCCGAAGGCGAGACGCCCGACGTCTCCGATTTTCGATCGGGGTATCTGGGTTATGCCCATCAGCGCGTTCATGCCAATCGCTTGTCCATTTCGATCACTTCGTGTTCCGTCGCCACCGCATCCAGCCGCTGATCAGTCGCGCTCACCGGCACCTGCGCCAGTTCCTGCACCGCGTAGGCGCATCCCAACCGGTATGCCGCCGGCAAACCGGCAAGGGTCCGATCGTAATATCCCGCGCCGTAGCCGAGGCGATTGCCGGCCCGGTCGAACGCCAACAGCGGCACCAGGAGAAAATCCGGTGTGGTGATATCGCCATGCGGATGTGACGTGCCGAACCGGCCCGCCACCAGCGTATCGCCGGGTCGCCAACGCCGGAATACCAAGGGCAGACCGCGCCGCGGCGTCTGCGGCAGACACAGCGTGTGCCCGCGCGCGGCGAGTGCGTTCATCAGCGGGCGCACATCGATCTCATCGGCAATCGGCCAAAACCCCGAGACCACCGCGCCTCGTGGCGGGACGCAGCAAGCAAGCACCGCCGCCGCGAGCCTCTCGCCGAACGATGCCTGCGGGGCGCCGTCAATTGCCGCGCGTCGCGCCAGGGCCGCCGCCCGCGCCTGGGCCTTCAGCATCGTCACCGAGTCACGATCCACGGGAAAAGACAGCCCACCACACTTTAGAACGGGAGCGCGAAGCAAAACGGGAGTGCGAAGCCACCCTGGCCGTTGGCGATGTCATCCTCCCAAGGCCTGCAGAGCAGGTGGGCGCCGGAAATACCAGAACCACGGTTCTGACAGAGCCAGCTCCCTGGGAGTACTTATTGGCCCCGGGGATGAACGTGCCTGACGCACCGGGCAGCCTCGCCCTGATCATTTAGGACTCTGCGAGGTCCGCTGCAATCTCTTCCGCGCGCGCCGCGATACGTCGCAGCCGTGCATTATGCTCAGGTGAGGCCAGTTTGGCGGATTTGCCGGATGTCGCCTTCTCGAGCGCCGATTTCGTGTCGTGCAATTCGTCGGCCAGCAGCAGCGCCGCCAGAACGAGCAGCCGGGATTCGCCGGATTGGCCGCCGATCGATTTGATACTGGTGATCCGCCGATCGATCTCGGACGCCATCTCCACGAGATGCGGTTCCTGCCCGTCCTCGCAACTGACCGCATATGAATAGCCGTTGATCCGAATGGTGATTTGGGCCATGTCACTTGCTCTCCGTGGGGCCGATTGCCGCGAGCGCCTCGCGCAACTGCACGATCATTCGATCCAGTGCGATGACCACGGATTGGCGGGTCGCGTCGGGCGACGATCGTCCCGCCGGCCGGTTCACGTGTTCAGCAATGCGTCCAAGAGCCGCTTCAAGGCGGTCAAGCGTATCGATTTCAGTTTCCGGCTCACTCATGCCATGGTTATCGGAGATTTTGCGTTACATGTGAAGTCAGGAAACCACGACAACCGCGCCGCGCCGGCAAAAACACACGCTCAATCAAGGAAACGATGGTCCATTTCATTCATCACGCGCTGGAACCCTGGATTGCCGCCTACGGTAGCATCGCCGTTGCGATCCTGGTCATGCTCGAGAGCCTCGGCCTGCCGCTGCCCGGTGAAACCGCGTTGGTCTCCGCTGCGATCTACGCCGGAACCACCCACCGGATCGATATTGCCGTGCTGATCGCAAGCGCTGCTCTCGGCGCCACGCTCGGCGGCATCGCGGGTTACTGGATTGGACGCCAAGCCGGCTACCCCGCCATTTTGCGTCATGGGTCGCGCATCGGCCTTACCGAACGCCGCCTTCTCGCCGGGCGCTGGTTATTTGCCAACCACGGCGGCAAAATCGTCGTGTTCGGTCGTTTCTTTGCCGTATTGCGCGCCCTCGCCGCGCTGCTTGCCGGTATCACCATGATGGATTGGCGGCGCTTTCTGTTGTTTCAAGCCGCTGCGAGCCTGATCTGGGCGCTGATTTACGGCGGTGCCGCCTATATCTTTGGCAAACAGATGGCCCATATCGCGGGTCCGGTCGGCGTCGTCATCGCGGTCGTGCTGATCATCGCCTTGCTCGTCGGCGCGTTACTGTTTCATCGCCATGGCGACCGGTTGGAACGCATCGCCGCCGACCATGCCCAGCGGGAACTATGATGACCGGACATCTCGTCATCGCCGGACTCGGCTACTCTGGCGCCGCCATCGCCGCCGCCGCGCGCGACGCGGGCATGAACGTCACCGCCACGGCCCGAAATCCGGCGGGCAAACAGGCACCGGACGGGATCACGCTCATCCCTTTCGATGACGCGGGCGATGCGATTGCCGCCGCAACCCATCTGGTGATCACCGCCTCACCCACCGAGGCGGGCGACCCGGTGCTGATCCGCCACCATGCCGCGCTGCAAGCCGCTCAGAATCTGCGCTGGATCGGCTATTGCTCGACCACCGGCGTCTATGGTGATCACGCGGGCGGCGCGGTCGATGAATCGACCCCACCCAATCCCGGCACCGATCGCACGAAACGCCGCGTGACGGCTGAACGGGCCTGGTGCGAACAGGCCCGCCATCGCGCCGTCGACATCTTGCGCCTTGCCGGCATCTACGGGCCGGCTCGCTCGGTGTTCGATGATCTGAGCGCCGGAGTTGCCCGCCGGATCGATAAACCCGATCACAAATTCAGCCGTATTCACGTCGAGGATATCGCCCACGGCACACTCGCCGCCATCGCCACGGCGACGAGCGGCGTTCGCATCCTGAACTTCAGCGACGACGAACCCGCCGCCAGCGCCGTCGTGATCGCCTACGCCGCAACATTACTCGGCATCGCGCCGCCGCCGCTGATCCCGTTCGACGATGCCAAACGCAGCATGTCACCCATGGCGCTCTCGTTCTGGAGTGAAAATCGCGTCGTGCTCAATCGGCAAACCAAAACCCAACTCAACCTCGCCTGGCGCTATCCGACCTATCGGGAGGGTCTCGCCGCCATCATGGATCACCAGAGCCGCGCGACAAATTCATAAAACCGGTCCATGACTCAATGCCGATCCCCATAACAAGCCACCGCCCGCGGCCAGGCCCAGTCGCCTGAACCAAAGTTTTCGCCAGCTCGGCAAACGGCACTCCGCATCTTGATGCCATTTCCCACCGTCGACGACGCGCGTCACCCCGTTTCGGTCAATGCGCTGCGGCAACGATCGTGCCCCGCTCTTATCCCAATCAATCAAGAGGGTGGCGGAGGGGATGGGATTCGAACCCACGAGACGGTTTAACCCGTCTAACGGTTTAGCAAACCGCCGCCTTCGGCCACTCGGCCACCCCTCCGCCGGGGTACACGGCGTATGCACGCTCGCTTCTAGAGAGGGCGGAGGGGTTCGTAAAGGGTCGTCAGCGTGAACGGGTCCGGCCGAATGCGCGGCAACGGCGCCACACGATCGTCTTCAGGCCGGTTCGCCCCGCAACATTTCGACCGTATGGCGGGCGATCATCGCCTCTTCATCGGTCGGGATCACCCAGACGGCAACGCGTGATGCGCGCGAACTGATGATCGGGCCGTGGCGCTGGTTCGCCGCATCGTCCAGCCCGATCCCGAAATGGGCGAGTTTATCGCAAATCATGCGGCGCACCGGGGCGGCGTGCTCACCAATACCGGCCGTGAAAATCAGCGCATCGACCCCGCCGAGCGCCACGGTGAGGCCCGCAATTTCTCGCGCGGCGCGGTAGCAGAACAGATCGACCGCCAGAACAGCGTCAGAACTCGTGCTCGCCAGCAGATTCCGCATATCCGCATCGAGGCCCGAAACGCCGAGCAACCCGGACTCACTATAGAGGATGTGGCTGATCTCGGCCGCCGATCGCCTTTCCTGCTCGATCATGTACAACACAACACCCGGATCAAGCGCGCCGGTGCGCGTGCCCATCATCAATCCATCGAGTGCGGTAAATCCCATGCTGGTGTCGATCGATCGGCCCCCCAGCATCGCGCAGGCACTGGCGCCATTGCCGATATGGGCGGCAATCACCCGCCCCGCCGCCGCCGCTGGATCAAGGGCTGCAAACCGCGCCGCGATGAATTCATAGGAAAGACCATGAAACCCGTAGCGCCGCACGCCCGCCGCATGGTAACGCGCCGGCAGCGGCAGGCGGGTCGCAACCTCGGGCATCGCGTGGTGAAACCCGGTATCGAAACAACCAATCTGCGGCAGATCGGGGCGCAGCGCCGTCACAGCCCGTATCGCCGCCAGATTATGCGGCTGATGCAGCGGTGCCAGCGGTGTCAGACGGTCGAGCGCAGCCATGATCGTGGGATCGAGCCGCACCGGCGCGGAAAAATCGGTGCCGCCATGCACGATCCGATGCCCGACCCCGATCAGCCGGTCGGCGCCGAGATGCGTCTCGGCCCAATCGAGCAGCGGCCCCAGCAGATCCTCATGCGACAGCGCGGCGCCATCAGCCCAGTGCCGGTCCACTAGCACCGCCCCGTCATGATCGAAGCCCTGGAAATGCGGCGCTTCGCCAATCCGCTCGATCTCGCCATAGGCGACGCGCGCGCCGGATTTTTCGATCAAGGCGAATTTGATGCTCGATGAACCGGCATTCAGCACCAGTACCGCGTCAGCCATGCCGATCCGTCTCCGTCAGTGCCGTTCGATGCCGCCCGATCAGATCGCCGCCGCGTGCCGTGCCACGCCGGGCGCGGCGCTGGCGTCAAGATACGCGTCGAAACAAGCCGCCGCATGGCGGAGAAAAGGCCGTGCGGTCTCGGGCAGGGTAATCACCCATCCCTCCCGCACCAGCAGGCCATCCGCGGCCAGGCGATCGAGCTGCGGCAACGCGGCGTCGAACCGCGCGACATCAAGCCCCGCCGCCGCCGCAAGACCAGCGACATCAACCGTACAATCGCACATGATCCGCTCGATGATCTGCCGGCGCAAGCGATCCTCGGCATCGAGGGCAAAGCCCCGCGCGACCGCAAGATCCCCAGCCTCGATCGCGGCCAGATAATCGGCGGTCCGCGTCAGATTCTGGACGTAGCCCTGGGGCAGCGCGCCGATCGAGGACGCGCCGAAGCCGAGCAGAACATCGCCTTCATCGACGGTATAGCCCTGGAAATTACGCGCGAGCCGGCCGGTCCGCGCCGCCTCGGCCATGCGGTCCCGCGGCTTGGCGAAATGATCGAGACCGATCCGCCGATACCCGGCGGCGACCAGAAGCGTGGCGGCGCGATCCTGCTGCGCGAAGCGTTCCGCCGTATCGGGCAGGGCGCGCTCGGCGAGTACCTGCTGGCGCTTCTGCATCCACGGCACGTGCGCATAGCCAAAGAGCGCGATCCGGTCCGGATCGAGGGTCAACACCGCCGCGATGGTCGCTTCGAGCGAGGCGATGGTCTGGTGCGGCAACCCATAGACAAGATCGAGATTGATCGATGTCGCACCCGCCTGCCGCGCCGCGTCGGCGGCAGCACGGGTCTGTTCCAGCGTCTGATGGCGGCCGATCGCATCCTGCACGGCGGGCGCGAAATCCTGCACCCCCAAACTCGCCCGCCCGATGCCGAGTGCCGCGAAATCAGCAACCGCCGTCTCCGGCAGCGTGCGCGGATCGATCTCGATGGCAACCTCGGTCTCGCCGTCAAACGCGAAACAGCGGCGCATCGTTCGATCGATCGCACGCATCAACGCAGGCGGCAGCGACGTTGGCGTGCCGCCGCCCCAATGAACATGCGCCACCGAAAGCCGTTGCCCAATTGCGTCAGCAACCCGCTCGATCTCGCATTGCACCGCCGCCGCATAGCGTTCGAGCGCGCCCACGCTATGAACCACGCTGGTGTTGCACCCGCAGAACCAGCACATCTGTTCACAGAACGGCACATGCACGTAAAGTGACAGCCGCGTCCCCGGCGCAATGGCACCGAGCCATCGCCGCACCGCCCCATTGCCGACATCGCCGCCGAAATGCGGCGCGGTCGGGTAGCTGGTGTAACGCGGCAGGCGGCGATCGTGACGGGCGAGAAGCGCTGAACGTTCCATGACGATTGACTAACCCGCCGCCACCACGCCGGCATTGATCTCGATCAAATCGAACCGCGACCCAAGCCGGTCATCCCACCGCCGCTCAGAACGTGCCATAGGCCAGACCGCTGACCGAATCGACCAGCAGCATCTGATCGACCACCGATTTCACGCCTTTGGTGTTTTCCGCGATCACCAGCAACGCCCGCCGCTCGGCATCGCTGAACACCGACCCGGCCAGCGTCGCGACACCCTCGTTGACAACGACCGAAACCGCCCCGCGCGGTGCCCATTTCGATTGCGCGATCGCGTTGCGGATCATCGCCGCGCTGGTATCATCCGGCACCACGGCGTCATCGACCACGAGAAGCTTGTTGATCAATGCCGCGAGCATGTTCCGCCGGCTGAGCATGCCGATCAGAACGCCGCCCTTCACCACCGGCACCTGCTTGATGTGGCGCGCCTGCATCAAGGCGACGGCGTCGTTCAAACTCGTGTCGGACGTGACAGTTTGCACATGCTCGGTCATCACCTCGCGCACATGGCGGCCCCGGGTCTTGATGAAATCGCGCGCCGAGGTCTCCGGCGCCAAAAATCCCCGCCACCAGCCGATTTCCGGCGCGGTCTCAAGTTCCGGACGGCGCAACAGATCGCCATCGGTCACGATACCCAGCAGGACGCCGTCACCATCGACCACCGGCAGCGCCGACAGATTCCGATCGAGCATGATCCGCGCCGCATCGACGATGGTTGTGCCAGGCCCGACGGTCACCGGGCCAATCGTCATGATGTCGTTGATATTCATGTCTTCCTCCTGAACACAGCACGGTAATTGTAGCAGCCGATTCGAAACCAGGCCTTGATTCAGGTCAAGAGAACGACATTCTTCGACCGTTCACAGACTCAACTCCATCTATTCTTCACCAACCCAAGCAGATCGATCCCTCGCGATCCCGGACCCGCCGGTTCCACGTGCCTCGCCAACGCCAAAGGGGCCGGGACATTCCTGCCCTCGGCCCCCCAACCGTTCAGCCGGATGCTTCGTTCAGCCGCGCGGTCAGAGCCAGCGGCGGCGGCGGACCACCGCGAGGCCGAGCAGACCCGAGGCGAGAAGCAGAAGCGAGCCCGGCTCAGGCACTTCGGTCAGTGACGCCGTGGCCGTGAAACTGCCGGTGGTTGCGCTCACGCCAGGGAAGAACGGCGAATTCGATCCCAGAGCGAATGTGCCGCTGTCAGTGCCGCTGTAGCCATAGGTGAGGCTATAGCCCTGATAGGACACGGTGCCCGGATTTTGGCCACTCAACAGAATATAATCGATCACGCCGACCAGCACCGGATCATACGCCGTGGTGCCGGCGATCGAGAGCGTGTCGATCGCGGCGGTCAGATTACCAACGCTGCTGTCGAACACCGGCGAAGTGCCGCTGAGCACCGTCGCGCCGTTCACGGTCACCGAACCCCCAAGGGTCAGATCATAGGGCGTCGTCGATGACGTGAAGCTGTTGGAGAAGCTGAAATCGCCGGAAGCCACGCTATCGAACGTGCCGGACAACCCGGCGACCGTGGTGCCGGTCGTGTTGACGGCGAATTCACCATTGGTCAGGCTGATGGTTGCGACCAACGGGCTCGCCATGGCGGGAGCGGAAGCGCCGAGGCAGAGCGCCGCGACACCGGCAATCGCCGTCATAATTCGGATCGAACCCATGTTTGAAGACTCCTTATAATTTTTATGGAAAATTCTTCTTTTCCACATCAACTTCAGTTAACCTTAAGTTAATTATGCGGGTCAGATACGCAAAAGTCAACCTGACATTTATAGGGATGCCGGTTTTCACAGTAATGAAATGAGAGATCCCCGCCCAAAATACCGCGATGATGAAACAATCACCATTGTTTCAACCTTTGATTGTCCATCATCAAGAGTCTTCGCCCAGAAAATAAGTCACGCTCCCCGCCACGGTCAGTTCAACAATCGTGCTCCGCGGCAATTCAGCCCGTCCCGCGGTCCAGCGCCAGGCCGCCTCGCCGGGGTGCCAGCCGCGCACCAGCGACGGCGCCATCAACATATCGCGCCCATCGAGCACCAGGCTGGCGAGCGAAACGCCGAGCGGCCGGCGATCGAGCGATTGCAGCGCGAACCCGCGGCGGGACACCAGGGTCAAACGCGCGGCGTCGGGCACCACAAAACGGTAGCGCCCGCCCTCGCGCAGCGCATCGATCCGGACGCCATCCGCCTCGATATGCAAATCCGGATCGGTGGTGATCTGACCCGCGCGCTCCGCCGAGGCGAGAATCGCCTGTTCGGCCTGCGCCTTGTAGGTCTGGCTATACATATAGGCGTTCCGGCTCTGCATGTCGTAAGCCGGATAGTCGAATATATTCAGCAGCGACAAATGCCGATGCCGCACCTCGGTGCTGATGGCGGTGCTGAAGCCGAGTTCGAGCAAACGCTCATGCAGATCGGCATCGCTCGCAGCACCGGCAGCCTGGATCGCGGCGGTCCGCACCAACAATAACCGCCCCGCCGGATTATGCGGCGAGAACACAAGCTGATCGGCCTGCGCCGGGCGGTGGCGCTGGCGTTCGGGATCGTGGTGATGCGTGATGTCGCGGATTTCCAGCTCGGTCAGATGCGGCGCCGCCGCGCGCGCGCGCTCCAGCGGCACGAAATCATCGGCATCGACCAGCGAACCCAGCAGCGCCAGCGCCGGATCGGCCGCCAGCAGCGCCGCCATGCGCGCGAGCCAGCACGCATAAGATCCCGCCAGCAGCACCACGTCGGATTCGATGAAGGCGAAACAGTCATCCGCCGCGTCCAGCCGCGCGATGATCGCCTCGCGCACCAGCGCCGCCTCGTTGCGCCGGAGCCACACCACCTCCTGCAGCATGCCCCGCCGCTCGAACCCCTCGATCACCGGACGAACCAGATGGTCGTCGGAGGCCGAATCGATCAGGATGAATTGGCACGGCGTCCGGGTCAGCCGATACAGGCTGTCGAGACAGGCCCAGAGATAGATCGGCCGGTTGCGCGACAGAATAAAGACCTTCACGAATCCCCATCCCGCGCCCGCCGCCGGCGCCGCGCCGCGAGGCTGATGTCGCGGGCCGGATTCCCCGCCACCCTCATGCCCGCCGGCACCGATTTCGTCACGACCGCGCCCGCATACACCACCGCCCCCCGCCCGATCCGGATCGGGCGCGCCCGCGTGCCGTTCACGATCGCCGCCCCCACGCCGATGAACACCTCCGCCTCGATCAACACCCAACCCGCGATGTTCGACGTGCAGATCGTGGTGAAATCCCCCACCGTCGCATCATGCGCCAGCGTGGTCATCGGCTGGATCTGGACATGCCGCCCGATCGACACATTCGGCCCGATATAGTTCGGCCCGCCGGTGAAACTGCCCTCGCCATAGGTGAAATCCGCCGCGATCGAGGGCCAGTCGCCACACATCGACCCGAATTTTCCCCCCGCCGCCGCGATTCGGTCGACCAGATCCCGCCGCGCGCGCGGATCACCGATCGTCACGATCACCGGCACATCGCGAAACGCGTCCCGCCAGCGCTCGAACCCGATCACCGGCACATCGCCGACGCATTGTCCCGCGGCGGCGAAATCGTCGATATACGCCACAATCCGATGCCCACGCGGTGCAAACACCCGCTCGATCTGTTCGCGCACCGACAGCGCATGGCCGGTCGATCCATAGAGAACGATCTCCCCGGTCATGCCCGCACCGACGCAAGGCAGCGCACGACCCGCGTCACCGAAGCCGGCTCGATCTCCGGATAGATCGGAATCCCGATCAGCCGCGCGGCGACCGATTCGGTTTCCGGCAGCGCCGCCACCGCGCCCCCCGCGAAATACGGCTCACGATGAACCCCGCGCCCATACCAGAACCGGTGCTCGATCGCCGCATCGCGCAACGCCGCGACCATCGCCGCCGCCTCGGCAACGCTCGACGCCAGCGCCATCGCGTAATTCGAGGCGATCACCGGCCCCACCACAACAATATCGGCCACGCCGTGATCGACCGCCGCGGCCCGATACAGCGTATTGACCCGGCGATACCCGGCCGCCCGCGCCGCCCAGCCATCCAGCCCCGCCAGCCCGACCGCCGCGTGATACTCGCTCATCTTGCCGTTGAAGCCGGCGGATCGGCTCGAACGGCTGAACAGAAACCCGAAATTCAGCGCCTGCGCGCAGCGTTGCAGCCCCGCGATGTCCGACCAGATCACCGCCCCGCCCTCGCCGGTCGCAAAGGATTTGGTCGCATGAAAACTCAGCACGACCGGAACCTCGCCGGTCGATCCCGCCGGATCATCCACCAGCGCCTCGAAGGACGCCGCGGCATCAATCACCACGGCGACGCCATGCGCCCGCGCGAACGCCGCCCAGGCCGACTGGTCGTGCCCCCGGCCATAAGGGGCGACCGCCAGCACCACCCCGGCCCGCGCCAGCGCCGGATGGGCGGCAAATGCCGCCGGCGCGGCGGCCCAGGTCGCCGCATCGATATCGACGAACACCGGCCGATAACCGCAGGCCTCCGCCGCCATCGCGGTCGCCACGAACGTATAACCCGGCATCAGCGCATAGGGCCGCTCCGGCGTCGCGCGCCCGGTCTGCGCCAGAATCGCGGCCTGCAACGCCGCCGTGCCGGAGGCCGCGGTCAGCACCGCGCAGCCGGGACAAGCGATCATCGCCTGCAACCGGAGCTCCAGCCGATCCACCAGCGGCCCACGATTGGCATAGTGCTGATGGGTGTCGATCTCGCGCAAATAGGGCATGATCGCCTCGGCCACCGGCAACCGCGCCCGATACACCGGCATCACCGCCACCGCCTGATCCGCATCCCCCCGCAGCCGCGCGTCATTCATGCCCGGCACCAGCGCGCAACCGGCGCGTCCCCGGCTCCAACGCCGCCTCGTCCCCGCTCACCGATCACCGCCCGGACCATCCGCGTCCCTATCACGAAACGCGCGGTACGCCACGGCTCAGAACGAACCGAATGCGACGCCGCTGGTCGAATCGACAAAGATCATCTCATCGACAACCGATTTCACCCCGACGGTGTTTTCCGCGATCACAATCAACGCCTGCCGCTCGGCATCGCTGAACACCGGCCCGGACAGGGTCACGACCCCCGCCTTCGACGCGACCCGCACCGCGTCCTTCGGTGCCCAGTGCGACTGCGCGATCGCGGCCTCGATCATCGACACGACCGCCTCATCCGTCACATTGGTCTCATCGACCTTCTGCAATTTCTCAACCAGCGCCGTCAGAAGGTTGCGCCGGGTCAACAAACCGATCAGCACGGTCCCGTTCACCACCGGCAGCTGTTTGATCCGGTGCGAAGCCATTAATTCGACGGCGTCGACCAGAGGTGAATCGGCCGCGATGCTCAGCAATTTCTCCGTCATCACCTCACTGACATGCCGCCCGCGGGTCTTGATGAACTGGCTGGCCGATGCTTCAGGCGCCAGAAATCCGCGCCACCAGCTGACCTCCGGCGCGGTATCGAGTTCGGGCCGGCGCAACAGGTCACCATCGGTGATGATGCCGAGCAACACCCCCGCCGGATCGGTCACCGGCAGCGCCGACAGATTCTGCTCGAGCATCAATTTCCCGGCATCACCCAGGCTGGCCTCCGGCCGTACCGTAACCGGATCGACCGTCATGATCATGCGGATATTCATGGCATCCTCCTCAATATTGTTGAAACCATAAGGCGAGCCCTCGCCCTATCGCCTTGATCTCGATCAATGTCACGCCGCACGCCATCGTGTAGCGTCGCGCCATCATCGTGGTCGGGCCTCGTATCGGTGAAACCTCATCACCATCTCCTCTCCTCGATATTGATCGGCAAACAACATGACAACGGCTCCATCCCTCGCTCAACTGGGCAACGAATACAACGATTTCCTGTTTTCCTCGGTCGGCGAGGATCCCAGTGGCCTTGGCGTCAGCGTGCTGTCCGCCCTGGCGCGGCAGAATATCGACCCCTGGCAGGAGGCCGCGACCCTGGCGCGGCTGCCCGGCGCCGCCGCGACGCAACGCCTGGCCGGCTTCATCGCCCCTCTGTCGAAAACCCCGCGCGATGCCGGCGAAGCCGCCAAAACCGCCGCGCGGCTGATCGGCCTGTTGCCGCGCAACACCGTCGTTTCCCTGCCCTCCCTCGGTGCGGCCGCGATGCCGCCGACGATCGCGGGGGTTCCCATCCCTTATTGGCGCAGCCTGAAAGGCAAGAACCTTCTCCTGTTCGTCTCGGTGCTGATGATCCTGCTCCTGAGCCTGGGCTATCTGGTCGGCAACCCGATCAAACATCTGGAGCAACCGGCGCCGCACCATCCGGCGCCCGCGACCCCGGCCAGCGTCGCCACGCCGAAACAGTGACGCGACCCGCCCGCCCATCACCGTTCCGAGCAGGATACCGGCCATGCCAATCGATTTGAACGATTTCCGCGTCAAACCGGGCGCGACCGTCAATCTCCATAAACACCCCACCCTGGTCGACCCGCTGTTTGACTCGAAAAAACAGTACCACAAACTGCTCGACGATCACGTCGCCCGCCTCAGCGCGCTGCAGCAACTGCTCTACGCCGCCAACAGCCACGCCATTCTGCTGATTTTCCAGGCGATGGACGCAGCGGGAAAAGACGGCGCCATCAAGCATGTCATGTCAGGGGTCAACCCGCAGGGCTGCCAGGTGTTCAGCTTCAAACATCCAAGCTCCACCGAGCTTCAGCATGATTTCCTCTGGCGCACCACCCGCAATCTGCCCGAGCGCGGCCGCATCGGCATTTTCAACCGATCCTATTACGAGGAAGTGCTGATCGCGCGGGTACATCCCGAAATCCTGGTCAGCGAGGCCCTGCCCAAACCCCCGCACGATGCCACCACGCTCTGGCACGATCGCTACCGTTCAATCACCGATCTCGAACGCCACCTCACCCTCAACGGCACGATCATCATCAAGTTCTTCCTGCATCTGTCAAAGGAGGAGCAGCGCAAACGCTTCATCGACCGGATCGACGATCCCGCCAAGAACTGGAAATTCAGCACCGCCGATATCGAGGAGCGCAAGTTCTGGGATCACTACATGACCGCCTACGAAGCCTGTCTCGCCGCCACCAGCACCGAAGCCGCGCCCTGGTACATCGTCCCGGCCGACAACAAGCGCAACGCCCGTTTGATCGTCTCGCAAACCATCCTCGAGACGATGGAATCCCTCCATATGAGCTATCCGAAAACCACCCCGAAACGCCATGACGAGCTGCTCGCCATCCGCAAGCAACTCGAGGAAGGCCACCACGGTCACGCGAACAACGACGGGTCTCACTGACCCGCGCCGCGCCGGCAATCGAGCGGAATCAATGTTCAGGGAACATTGGTATTCCTCCCCATCGATGTCTGCCGGTCATCGAAACGATACCTGGACCCAGGGGATCATTGGTTCCATCCTTTAGTCGTCGGGTGAACAACCAGACGACAATACAGATGTAATCAATACTTCATCTTCGAAAACCAGGAGGATCTCATGACCATGAAATTACGCGCAATCATGACAGCCGCGATATGTGCCGCGATCGTGGCGCCAGGCGTCGCCCTTGCCAGTCCCGGCGGCGGCGCCGAAGGCGGTGCCGCATTCTCCACCATGGTCGGCACCCATATCTATTCGCCCGGACCGATCGTGTCGTCGCAGCCCTTTGAACTGGAAATGGCGATCTCCGCCCCCGCGATGATGGCGATACATACCGACATGATGCAGCACCCGAGCATGGCCGGCACCCATACCATTGCCTGCACCATGAGCGCGGTCCCGCACCACCGGGGCATGGTCGTTCTCAGATGCATCCCCGGTTCCTAGAGCGATATGCGATTAAGTTGCCGCGGCAGCGGCAACATAAACGCATGAAATCGCTCGAAAAAACATAAAACTAGAGCGATATGCGATTAAGTTGCCGCGGCAGCGGCAACATAAACGCATGAAAT
>NZ_JBMFGY010000051.1:0-22500 GCF_049977125.1 Acidiphilium sp.
TTGTCTCAATGAAACGAGGTCAATGATGGGTAGTGAGCACGTGTTGTTGCGGCACAGGAACGCCGCGGGGTGGCATGTGAGCTTGCTGTATGCCGGGTGGGTTGTTGGCAAGGTTGTGTTGGTTTGCAGTGGGAGGACCACGGATGCAGGGTTGAAGCTCGATCGAGCGAGGCGGTGTAGGGCGTGGTAATGTGGATCGTCGGGGTTGCCGGTGATCACGATGCAGGTGGCGTTTTCGAGCAGCGCGGCAGCGGCCAGGATTGTCGGATAAGCTGGGAGATTGCGGCGTTCGCCAGTGTGTCGGTTGATGGTTCTGGTGGCGGCAGCGTGGTATTCGGCGTTGCCGGTGAGGTGATAAAGGCGGGCGTAGGCTTCGGCCATTAGGCCGGCACCGGCGGGGGTTGCATTGTCGGTCGCGGCACGGGGGCGTAGACCGACCGGGAGGTCGGCGGTGTCGTCCGCACTGGCGAACCATCCACCGGCATCATCGGCGAAGTGCCGTTTGGTCGCCGCGATCACCTGTTCGGCGCGGGTCAGGTAAGCGGGGTTGCCGGTGGCCTCGTAAAGTGAGATGATTGCCCTGAGCATAGCGGCCTGGTCATCGAGCATACCGGCGGCGGAGATGGTGCCGCGCCGGTATGCATGATCGAACCGGCCATCTGTGCGTCCAAGCAGAGAGCTGACGGCGTCGAATGCTGCGATCGCGAGGTCCAGCCAGTCCGGTCGATCGAACACGGCGCTGGCGCGGGTAAGCGCTGCGATGGTAAGGCCGTTCCAGTCGGACAGGATCTTGTCGTCCCAACCGGGGTGGATGCGTTGCTCGCGTGCGAGGCGCAGGCGCTCGCGCAAAGCCGCGAGATCACGTTCGATCACGGGGTCTTCCGGGTGGGTGACGCGGGTGAGGATGATTTGTCCCTCCCAGTTTCCCGTTTCGGGGCAGGGGTAATGATTGGTGAAGCTGGCGAGATCAGTGCCGAGCACGGCAGCGATGTCATCATGGGCCCAGACATAGAACTTTCCTTCGACTCCTTCGGAATCTGCGTCTAGCGCGGCAGCGAAGGCCAGAGACCCATCGGGTGCGGGGTCGTTGCTGGCTAGCATGTCGCGGGCTAGCCAAGCGACCAGTTCGATAGCGCGTGCTGCCAGCAGCAGATCGGGTTCGGCCGCCTGGGCGAAAGCCAGCAATTCCAGGATTTGGGCATTGTCGTAGAGCATTTTTTCGAAATGCGGGACCAACCAGACTTCGTCGGTCGAGTAGCGGGCGAAGCCGCCGCCGAGATGATCGTAAATGCCGCCCTGCGCCATGCGCGCCAACATCAATGCCACTGCTGCTCCCGCTTCATGACGGTCGGTGCGGGCATATTCATTCCAGAGAAACCGGAATATCGGTGGATTGGGGAATTTTGGCGCGCCCCGCAGGCCGCCATCCTCCCAGTCGATCATGGCGATGAAGCGCTCGGCCACGGCATCGAGATCGTCGGGGGTCAGGGGGCCACCCGCCGTCGGTTCGGATTGGCGCGCGACCCGGCGCATTAGTGCGGCGCCGCTGACCAGAAGCTTATCGCGTTCCGCCGTCCAGGCCTCCGCGACGCCAGTCAAGACCTGACGGAACGACGGGCGACCCCAGCGCGGCTCGGGTGGGAAATAGGTTCCGCCGAAAATAGGCGCGGCGTCGGGGGTTAGGATCATCGTTAATGGCCACCCACCTGCTTCGCCCATGGCCTGCAGGGCCGCCATATAGATGCTGTCGATATCGGGACGTTCTTCACGGTCGATCTTGACGTTGATGTAATGTGCGTTCATCAGCGCGGCCGTTTCGGCGTTTTCGAAGCTCTCGTGAGCCATCACATGACACCAATGACAGGCAGCATAACCGATTGAGAGAAGGATCGGCTTATTTTCATCGCGCGCGCGCGCGAGTGTTTCGGGTGTCCACATCTGCCAATGCACCGGATTGCCGGCATGTTGAAGCAAATATGGAGACGATGCGGTGGCAAGATTATTACCGGTCATGGCAACACAGACTTTCTGGTCCAAGGTGATAGGGGAAGCGCTCCGGAGACGGGGTTAACGCCCCAGGCCTTGCTTTCACCACGTGGCCCGGCCACCACAATGTCTTAATTGATATTTTTGAACACTGAAAGTGCGAGGATGAACCATGGATGATTGCATTGAGCGGCCAGCGTATTTTACTCACCATGTTTTTGTGTGCGGCAATCATCGGCCACTGGAGCACGAGCGAGGGTCCTGCGGGGCGAAGGGGTCGGAGCGATTGCGGGATTATATGAGGGTGCGGGCGAAGGAGTTGGGATTGACGGGGATTCGGATCAATGCGGCCGGGTGCCTGGATCGGTGCGAGCATGGGCCCGTAGTGGTGATTTATCCGCGCGGTATATGGTATCGGGTGGTCGATGTTGCCGCGGTGGAGCGAGTACTGACCGAGGATATTCGCGACGGGCGACCGATTGCTGAGTTGATGTTGCCGGATCGGGTGATTAGCGCAACATGACTGGGGTCATTTTCGCGAACGCGACTGGGGTCGGTGGGGCGATTGCGGTGTTCCGGTTGAGTGGTGCGGGGGTTGCTAGGGTAATTGCCGCGCTTGCGGGAGAGATTCCGGCGGCGCGGCGTGCGTCACTGCGACGGTTGCGGGATCGAGCGGGTGGATTGATTGACGAGGGTCTGGTGTTGTGGTTTCCGGGACCGGCTAGTGCAACTGGGGAAGATTATGCCGAGTTGCAGGTTCATGCAGGAAGGGCGGTGGCGGCTGCGGTGACGGCAGCGTTGGTCGATCTCGGTGCACGGCCGGCAGAGCCGGGTGAGTTTGCACGTCGGGCGTTCGGCAATGGTAGGCTTGATCTGATCGAGGCTGAGGGGATCGCGGATCTGATTGCGGCCGAAACCGAGGGACAGCGGCGATTGGCGTTGGATCAGGCCGGAGGGGCGATGGGTATTGTGATTGCGTCGTGGCGGTCGCGTCTGATCGGGTTGATGGCGCAACTGGCGGCGTTGATCGATTTTGCCGATGAGGATTTGCCAGCCGACGTCGAGGCGGCGATGCTTGGGGAAATGGCAGCGTTGCGGGGCGAGTTTGGCGCGGTGCTTGCGAGAGGGGCGGCGGCGGAGCGAATCCGTGAGGGTATCGACATCGTGGTGCTGGGGGCGCCGAATGCGGGAAAGTCGACGTTGGTCAATGCGATTGTGGGTGAGGAGGTTGCTATCGTTTCCGATATTGCGGGGACGACGCGTGATGTGATCGGGGTGCGGCTCGATCTGAACGGGGTGCCGGTGCGGCTGGTTGATACCGCCGGGCTGCGCGAGGCGCGCGATGTGATCGAGGCGGAGGGTGTGCGGCGCGCGTGGGCGCAAGTGGCGCGCGCGGATTTGGTGTTGTTGTGTGCGGCGGCGCCGGATTTCATCGAGCCTGTTGTACCTGGATCCGTGCGTACGCTGCGGATTGCGACTAAAATGGATCTGGGAGGCGCAATTCCGGCGGGGATGCTGGCCTTGAGTGCGCGATCGGGTGCTGGGATGGCCGGGTTGATCGAGGCGCTGCATGAGGCGGTTGGTGCGTTGGTGGCGCGAGGTGCCGGGCCATCGTTGCCGCGACCCCGACAGGTTGCTTGCGTGCGCGACATGGCAGAGGCGTTCGATCGGGCCATGGGTGTGTGCGCGGCAGAGTTGCGCGCGGCAGAGTTGCAGGTGGCGGCGGATGCGTTGGGTCGGCTGGTTGGGGTGATCGGGGTCGAAGATGTACTGGACCAAGTGTTTTCCAGCTTCTGTATCGGCAAATGATGCTATAGGGCCGCAATGAACGTGAACATGATGGATTTCGATGTTGTGGTGATCGGTGGAGGTCATGCCGGGTGCGAGGCGGCGGCGGCGGCGGCGCGGGTGGGGGCGCGGACCGCGCTGTTGACCCACCGGGCTGATCGGATTGGCGAGATGTCATGTAACCCGGCGATCGGGGGCATCGGCAAGGGTCATTTGGTGCGCGAGGTTGATGCGCTCGACGGGCTGATGGGCAAGGCTGCCGATGTCGCCTGCATTCATTTCAAGATGCTGAACCGCACCAAGGGACCGGCGGTGTGGGGACCGCGGGCGCAGGCGGATCGGGCGCTGTATCGCGCGGCGATGCAGGGGTTAATTGCGGCGCAGGACAATTTGGTGGTGGTCGAGGGTGAGGCGGCGGATCTCGAGATCGGGGTGGACGGGGCGTTGGGCGCGGTGATCACCGGAGGTGGCGCGCGGCTGGCGTGCCGGGCGGCGGTGCTAACGGCGGGAACGTTCCTGCGCGGGGTTCTGCATTTCGGTGAGCGTGTTGAGGCAGGCGGACGAGTAGGTGATGCAGCTTCGAACGCGTTGGCGATCCGGTTGCACGGCTTGGGCTTACCACTGGGGCGGTTGAAGACCGGAACACCGGCGCGGCTGGATCGGACATCGATCGACTGGGAGGGGTTGCCGGAGGACAAGGGCGAGCCGGTGCCGGTGCCCTTCAGTCTAATGACGGCGGCGGTAGGCAATCGGCAGATTTCGTGCCGGATCAGCGAGACCAATGCGGCGACTCATGCGATCATAACTGAAAATCTGCATCGCTCTGCGGTGTACGGTGGGCGGATCGAGGGGGTGGGCCCTCGATATTGCCCGTCGATTGAGGACAAGGTGGTGCGTTTTGCCGACAGGACGCGACATCAGGTGTTTCTGGAGCCGGAAGGGCTCGATGATATCACTGTGTATCCCAACGGGATTTCGACGAGCTTGCCGCGCGCGGTGCAGGAGGCATTTATTCGAACGATGCCGGGGTTGGATCGAGCGGTGCTGCTCCGTGCGGGGTACGCGGTTGAGTATGATTATGTTGATCCGCGAGCACTTGATCATTCTCTGGCGTTGCGGGCAGTGCCAGGACTGTTTCTTGCCGGGCAGATCAATGGCACGACCGGCTACGAGGAGGCGGCAGCACAGGGAATTGTGGCGGGGATCAATGCGGGTCGGCGGGCAGGTGGATTGGATGTGGTGACGGTGGGCCGGGCTGAGGGGTATATCGGGGTGATGATCGACGACCTGGTGACGCGAGGGGTGACGGAGCCGTACCGGATGTTTACGTCGCGGGCGGAGCATCGGTTGAGTTTGCGGGCGGACAATGCGGATTTGCGGTTAACCCCGTTAGGGGTGAGGTGGGGATGCGTTGGAGTGGATCGGCAGAGGGCCGTGGCAGCATTGCAGTGTTCGGTTGCGACAGTGCGACGGGGCGAGGCGGGTAGTGGTGTGGCTGAAGGTATCGTTGCGGCGGATCGACTTTATGCGGGGTATCTGGAACGGCAGGCCCGTGACATTCGGGCACGTGCGAAGGATGAGGCCGTGAGTATTCCGGCGATGTTCGATTATCGGGCGGTCGGCGGATTGTCGGCGGAATTGGTCGGTCGGTTGGAGCGTGTACGCCCCGCGTCGCTGGGAGCGGCGGGGCGTCTGGAAGGCATGACCCCGGCAGCGATAGGGGCGATTTTTGCGGCGCTGCGGAAATCTCATGAGATGGCGGCGTGACGTGCATGACGACCGACGAAAAGGACCGTTTTGAGACCTTTGTTTCACGTGAAACATACCAACCACTTCGGACCTATTCGGAGTCGATCAGGAAATGGACGGCAACGATCAATCTGATCGCCCGGAGGGATGCTACCGATGAGGCTATCTGGCGGCGACATGTTTTGGATGCCGCGCAGATCGTGCCGCTGATACCGCCTAGTGTAACGTACGCGATCGATTTGGGGTCGGGTGCCGGATTGCCCGGGATCGTGGTGGCGATTGAACGGCCTGACATTCATGTGACGATGATTGAGTCCGATCGGCGCAAGGCGGCGTTCTTACAGACGATGGTGGCGACGCTCGGCTTACGCGCGACGGTGGTGGCGGCTCGGATCGAAGCGGCGGTGGTTGCGCCGGCGGCGTTGGTGATGGCTCGCGCCCTGGCTCCGTTGCCGGATTTGTTGGCCTATTCGGCGCCGTTGCTCGATAATGACGGTGTTTGCATCTTTATGAAGGGGCGTCATGCCGATGCCGAGATCAGGGTTGCGCAGGCCGATTGGAGGATGAATGTCGAGTATTTTTCGAGCCGGACCGAAGCTGATGCAGTGATTCTGCGAATCAGTGGGCTCAGTCGTGCCCGCTAAAATCATTGCTATTGCCAATCAGAAGGGCGGGGTCGGCAAGACAACGACAGCGATCAATCTTGCAACTGCTTTAGCGGCAACCGGTGAGCGCGTGTTGCTACTCGACCTGGACCCGCAAGGTAATGCCAGTACGGGTTTCGGTATCGCTACCGATGAGCGCGGCCTTGGAAGTTACGCACTGCTGACTGGGGACGCGCCGGCGGCTTCATTGGTGTTGCCGACGGAAATTCCCGGTTTGCTGATTATTCCCGCGACGGAGGATTTGATCGGTGCTGATCTCGAGTTTGCGCATAGTGAGGCGCGGGAGCATCTGATCGAGCGGGGGTTGGCCGAACCCGGATTGGCCGGAGAGTTCGGTTATATCTTTATCGATTGCCCGCCCGGGCTCGGTCTGCTCACATTAAATGCTCTGGTTGCGGCGTCCTCGGTTTTAATTCCATTGCAATGCGAGTTTTTCGCGCTGGAGGGAATCAGTCAGTTGATGCGGACGATTAATCTGGTGCGACGCACGCTCAATCCCCGTTTGGTGTTGGAAGGGGTCGTGTTAACGATGTTTGATCGACGAAACAATTTGGCGCAAGCAGTGGCGGATGATGTGCGAGCCTATTTCAAGGCGGATGTATTCGAAACCGCAATTCCGCGGAACATCCGCGTGACGGAATCGCCTAGTCATGGCAAGCCGGTGCTGTTGTATGATTATCGCTCACCCGGAGCGCAGGCTTATGTCAGTCTTGCGGTTGAGTTTTTGCGCCGGCAAAATCAGGAAGTCGGGACATGAGGATGGACGCGTGAGTGTAAAAGAGCAACCGCGGAGGTTGGGCAAGGGTCTTGCCGCATTGATGGGGGGTGCGTCGGTGATGGATGCCACGACCGGATCACTCGATGGAAGCCGAAGTCTCGCGATCGCGACACTGCATCCCGGACCCTTCCAGCCGCGGCGGGCGATGGATGAGGATGCGCTCGAGGAACTCGCCGCCTCGCTCAAGATATGCGGGGTTTTGCAGCCGCTGCTAGTCCGGTCGTTTCCCGGCAAAGTTGGGCAGTATCAGATCATCGCCGGCGAAAGACGCTGGCGTGCAGCCCAGCGCGCCGGCTTGCACGAGGTGCCGGTGCTGGTGCGTGAATTGTCCGATACCGACGCGATGGCGGCAGGGCTCGTCGAGAATTTGCAGCGCCAGGATCTTGATCCGATCGAAGAGGCGGAGGGTTATCAGCGCCTGCTCGACGAATTCGGTATGATTCAGGAAGATCTGGCGATGGCCGTTGCAAAGTCGCGGCCGCATATCACCAATATGTTGCGGCTGCTCAATCTTCCGGTTGATGTTCAGAAATCGCTGCGTACGGGTGATCTCAGCACCGGTCATGCGCGTGTATTGTTGCAGCATCCCGATCCGCTGGCCGGAGCACGCGCGGTGATGGCAAATCGGCTGACGGTGCGCCAGACAGAGTCGCTGGTTGCCGCCGCTCTCGCACCGAAGCCGGCGATCACTCCTGCAGCGCCGCGTGACAATGCGGTGACCAAAACGCTGGAACGTGAGTTGATGGAGTTACTCGGATTGCGGGTACGGATCAGTTTCAACGGGAATGGCGGCTCTGTTTCCCTGTCGTACGATTCGCTTGACCAACTTGATGGGATCCTGACTCTACTGCGAGGCCAGCAATAAGATTTGTTCGATTTAGCTGGGAAATCACCATGGCGAGATCGATCACGCATAGGCCGAAGGATTGAAGCCGTTGGCGAGGCGACCGGTGGGTTTGATTAGGTCATACGGGCCGCGCGCGATGAAGCGCCCACTGCCGGGCTCGGCTTGCAGCAACGCATCGCGCATCACGACTGCGCCGCGCCGCATCGTCAGAACGGGGGCGCCGGTGACGACACGGCCTTCATAGGGCGTGTAGTCTATCGCGTGTTGCATCATCCCATTGGTGAGCGTGACCTGTTTGTGCACGTCCCACAAAACAATGTCGGCGTCTGCGCCGGGGGCGAGGCGGCCTTTATTGGTCAGGCCAAATAGGCGCGCTGGGTTGAAGGCGGTCAGGCGGACGAAATCACTCGCGCTGATCCGACCGGCGGTAACGCCCTCGCTGAACAGCAGCATCAAACGCGCACCAAGTCCGGGTACTCCGTTTGGAATATCGCGAAATGGGGCGTTGCTGCCGGCGCTGCGTTTGCCGCGCGATCCTTCGAACCGATAGCCGCTGTGGTCGGAGGATATTACATCGATTGTGCCACGCCTGATCTGCTCCCATAGGCCAGTGGCGGCATCGGCATCGCGGGGGGCGGGGCTGCACATGAATTTTGCACCCTCAAAATCGGGGCGATCCATATCCGCCGCAGTCAGAACAAGATACTGTGGGCACGTTTCGGCCCAGATTTTTACGCCGCGCGCCTGCGCCCGCGCAATTTCCTCGGCAACTTCAGCACAGGAGACGTGGAAAATCTGGATCGGCTGATCCACCAACTCTGCGAGGGCGATCGCGCGCACGGTTGCTTCCCGCTCCAAAGCCACCGGTCGCGACCAGGCATGGTATTTCGGCGCGGTCAGACCGGCGGCAAGCAGGGCCTCAGTCATCCAGCCGATCGCCGCGTAATTTTCGCAATGTAAAGTCACCAGCGCACCGTGGCGCCGCGCCGCCGCCAGAATCCGCAACAGGCCACGGTCATCAACATGCAACGGATCATAGGTCAGAAACACCTTCAGGCTCCGAATCCCTGCGGCGATCAGGGCGGGAATTTCCTGGTTGATGACAGTGTCGGTCGGATCGGTGATGATCTGGTGGAAACTATAATCCATCATTGATCGCGCGGCGCGTTGTTGATAGCCCGATAGGGCGGGGCCGATTGGATAGCCTTTGAACTGGGTGGAAAACGTAATCGCGGTCGTCGTGCCTCCGGCAAATGCCGATGTGCTCGCCGAAATAAAACTTTCCTCATCCGTCGTGCCATCAGCACGCAACTGTTCGACGTGACAATGCGAATCTACCCCGCCCGGCATGACCAGCAATCCGGATGCATCGATCTCCTGATCGCCGCGTAGGCCGTGGCCAACTGCGGCAATTGTTTCCCCGTTCACCCCGACATCAGCGGCATATTGCTCCACCGGCGTCACCACGACGCCGTTTTTGATCACCAGATCGTACCTAGCCATCATATTGAACCCCTGTTGCACGGGAGCATGATCGATTCAGGTCGATCATGATGCCGCTAATGTTTGGCGGGCAGGTTTCGCTTCTGGCTGATGTGAAAGGAACACCTTCGAACGACCCTGTCCCGACGTGTTTATGCCGCAGAATGGTGCTCACTTCCAATTCATGGGGTGAGACATGACGATGTCCAAAGGAGTACGGCCCTCCCGGATGTTCTGACAGTTTTCGCCACGGGAAATCGACTGACCTCAACTGCAAGAAGATGGATCGGATCAAATTCCGTTGCACTTGGGGCAGGCGTCAGACGGCACGCAGACGGGGGCGACGTTTGGTGACGGGGCAGGTCGCCTTCTCGAGAATCGTCTGAACCGTGGATTCGAAGGTGGCTCGATCGTTTTCGCGTGCTAGGCGACGCAGTGCTGCATCGCGCATGGCGCACCAAGCATCTTCGTCGCGGTAAAGGCGGGCGATGGCGGCAGCGAAACCGGCGGCATCTGTCACGTCGGCCTGCGCGATTTCATGGTCGGCGGTCCAGCCTAGTTGACGAACCAGCAGGGTGGTGGCGACACAGGGCAGACCATAAGACGCGGTTTCGTAAACCTTGTAGGGTGTACCGGCGGCATAGCGGGTGGGAGCAACGAAGATCCGATGGCTGTCATAGGCGGGTCGTAGATCATCGATGCTGCCGCGCACATTGATATGCGGATTGTGGGTGAATTCCGACAGGTCGATGTCGGGGGCAGTATAGCCGATGAAGGTCAGAACTGGTGGGATGCCCATTTCAGAGATCAGGGCTGGCAGAATCTCATCGCGGTACCAGCGCAGACTGTCGAAATTCGGGCTGTCGGTCTGATGGATGCTGGCGATGAACAGAATGCCTTCGCGGTCAATGAAGCGGCGCGGTGTCGGGTCGATGTCACGGATGGTGCCGAGCACTGAAACCCGATCGAGACCGATGCCGCGCAGCAGATCAACCTCAGCATTGTTCACGGCGGTGACGTGGCGGCAGCGCCGGGCGTTGCGGAACTCGTAAGCCAGAGCCTGGGGTAAGTTAAATGTGCCTTTTGCTGTATCGAGCTCGGCCGCTGCGGCATCCCGGGCGGCTTCGATCGCCTCGGTGTCGAGCACGAACGGAGTTTGCCGCGGATCGATTCCGGCCTCGGCAAATATCTCTTGTGTGCGGTCAAGGTTATGGGTGCGTGAGATCCAGATGAGGTCGTAGAACCCGCTACGCTCCTGCAAGAGCTGCGGCAGGGTCAGGATGGTGCGGTCGTGCAGCACCTCGACGGTATCGGGCAGGTCGCCGAACAGACTCATTACGTCATGCCGGGCACCATTGATCGGCAGCACCGACACCCGCCAGCCGGCAGCTGCGATGGCGCGCACCGCGTCGTTCGCGCGTACGAACCCCGAGCCAAGCCGGCGCACCGGCACGGTGTCTTCGAGGAACAGTACACGCCTGCCCGCACCGTCGAGCGCGCGGGCGTGGATGATGTTATCGGTCGCGCAGTCCCGCTTCGTCTTAAGGAATCCGGTGTGTTTACGCTTGAAGATCCGTCGGCCCCGGCGCATCAGAGCCATCGAGGCTTCGGTGTTGGCCGCACTGCCGAATTCGAGGTGATGCACCACAACGTCGGGATCGTACACGATGCGAAAGCCATTTTCGATCATCCGCACACACAGATCGACCTCCTCGTAATAGGCCGGTCTAAACCCTTCATCGAACCCGCCGAGGCGTTTGACCAAGTCGGTGCGACAGAGCAGGAAAACGCCCGAACAATAGTCGACGTCGCGGACGAAATTCGCCTCCGGGGCCAGCGGCGAGGCGTCGCGCAGATAGCCGATTGTGCTGCCATCGGCCCAAATGATCGAACCTGCCTCCTGCAGGCGCCCGTGGGTACGGATAATCTTACCGCCAACGGCGCCGATCGTGGCGTCGCTGGCTAGCCGTGCGAGGGCGGCAGCGACGGCACCGAAGCCGAGTTCAATGTCATTGTTCAAATAGAGCAACGCCGGCGCGCTGACATGTTCGAGGGCGAGGTTGCAGGCGCGGAGAAATCCTAGGTTTTCCGTACTGTGAACAATTTTAGCACCGAAGACGTAGGTTTCGATCCGTTTTGTGTCGTCAGTGGAGGCGTTGTCGATAATTATCAGCTCGATCGATGCGACAAAATTGTTGCGCAATGAGGCGAGTGCCAGCATGGTGAGTGCGAATTTGTTGTACAACACCATCACCACACTTAGCGCCGGGGCGGCGACAGTGGAAAAATCGATCCGGTGGCGGGCGAACAGCGCCATCTGGTTGCGCGCCCTGAGTTCGAACAGCTGTTTGGCAGCGGGTTCGGCAATGTCGGGGACGCGTTCGGGCGGACAGAACGGCAGTTTTTCCGCCAGCCCGATGATCCGCAAATGGGCGAAGGCGTCGCGTACCCGGCCGGTGTTCAAATCATCCCGTACCCGCGGGTTCATGTCGCGATAATACAGCAAATCGATGTCGCCGCGCGGCCGACGCAGTTCGAAGGCGCCGTATTGAACGAAGTGCCGATAGCCGCTGATGAAATGTCCGGCCTCTATGGCGGCGGCGATGTCGGGGTAGGCTTCGCGGTAATAGGCTTCGGAATAATCCGGCACGGGGTCGAATCCATCGCGTTCGCCGTGCAGCTGATAATGGTGCAGCGCATTGCGCACACGCCCGGCCGCAATCGCGTCGCGTGCGGTTTCATGTGCGGCGGTGTACCAGTCCGGCGCGAAATAGGGGGACGGTGGCAACTCGGGATCAAGGCGATACAGCGAGTACAGGTAGTGCACGAACGGGCCACGCTGTTCGAGATCGTCGAGCGCGATGCCGGCCTCGATTACCCGGGCGCGGTAATATTGCGGATCGAACATGAAATGTCCGATCCGAGCCTCGCGCTGTCCTGATTTCAACCAGTGATCGTAGCGACCAAAACAGCCGTGAAGATCGAGATTTTCTAGCGACATATCCTCGTACAACCGCCCGTAGAGCGTGTCGTCGAACAGCCAGTGCGGCGATAGGCCGCGATAACCATGCTGGCAATAGTGATCAAATCCCGATCTGTATTGTCCAGCCCGGACCAGTGCTGCAATATCCAGGTTCTGTTCAAGGTAGAAACGCTCGTCGAACAATGGACTTGGGCTATGGCCCAATCGACAGCCGGCGCGGAGATAATAGTCGAGCGCCAGCGCGGTTTCATGGCCGCAACAGGTTCGGGCCTCTCCATAGGTGGACAGATACCACGAAGCATCAAATATCGCCCAGGCGGGGCGGGCCAATTCAGGAATTCGTAATAATTCCGCAGCAGGCTTCGACAATGTATTGAACCCGTTTAATAATATACGGCAATGAACAACAAAACCTACCGCCGTGCAAGCATGTTGTTGCGCTGCACAGTCACCGTTCAGGGGTGTAGCGGATTGGCACCGAGTCCGGCCAGCGCCGCCCAGGCCGTCGGTGCCAGGGCCGGCACACGATAATAGGTGAAGGCCGCCGAGCCCGAGCCCGGCCCAACCGTAAGCCCGGTGGCCAGCGTGGTCGACATCGTGGTCATAACCATGCCATCCGGCGCGATGGCCTTTGAGGCGGTCGCGAAGAAGCGACGTGATTGTGTGGCCTGGCCGGCGCGGCGCAGCGCCAGTACAGCGAAACTGGTGCCCTCTATCCAGATGCCCTGGCTGGCCGCGCTGAAACCGATGCCGTTGGGATGGCCGCGGGGCCATCCAAGTGCTGCCAGCGTCGGAGTCAGGACGGCGGCATTGGCAAGACCAGCGAGATAGGGCCAGAGGTTCGCATCAGCTGCGATCAGGTCGTTGCGCGCGCCGTCCGGCGTGAGGCCGGCAGCGAACAAGCGGCTGTGCGCATCGTGCATCGCGTGCACGAAGGTGGCGGCGTGGGCCGTGGCGTCGTGGAGGTGGAGTCGACCGAACGCTACCGCGCAATCGGTGTTCTGTTCGGTGCTGACCCAGCGGAGCTTCTGAGGATAGGGCGGAAAGCCGAATACCCCGCCAGAGAACCCATTGTCAGCGCGGCAATGGGCGATGATCCATCCCGCAGCGCGCATGGCGGCGGCTTCATAACGCTCGCTGTTGATGCCGGCATCACGTAGCGCGGTCCAGAGCAGGATGGCCCAGGCGATCGGTCCAGTTTCGCTGCCCACTTGGTAAGGGTCTTCCGCCCATTGGTTGCTCCGCGCGTCCCACCATCCAGGCAAGGCGATCGGCAGGGTCGTCGGACCGGCGCGATAGGCGTTACGCAACCGACCGTCATTGTAGTTCGGATCGTGCACCTGCGCCATTGCCAGCGCATCAGCGATCCGGGCGGCGTGCAGGCCATAGCCACCTGCTAGCAACGCAAGACCGGCTAAGGCATTGTCGTAGGTATAGGCAGCCGGATCGTTAACTGGGGCGAATTTGGGAAACGCCGCGTTCGCCGCCCGATCCGGAAAGCTCGCGAGCAGTACTGGCCCGGGCGGTGCGGCATCGAGTTGCGCGCGGATGGTGTGAATCAATCTGTCAGCCACTGCTACCGCCGCACGACCGACCACCGGGGCCAAAACCAGCCCGGTGAGCAGGGTGCGGCGGCGCATCGGCTCAGCCCAGAGCAGCCATCAGGGCTTCAGCGGTACGGCCGTTGGCGATGGTTGCGGCGCGGCGGTCGTAGTGCACGCCGTTGACACGCGCGAAAGCGTGCTGCACGGCCGGGTAGACATGGGCGGTGATTTCAGGCTTGCCTTGCACACCGGCGAGGACGGCGGTGCGGACCGCTTCGTTGGCAAACTCGTCCTGCTCGGCGATGTGGATCAGCAGCGGATGGCGGATGGCGTTGAATTCAGGAACGAGCTTGTCGAGCATGACGCCGTAGTAGGAGATGTTGACATCGGCGTCCGATCGGGTGGCCATCATGACGGCAAGCCGGCCGCCTAGGCAGAAGCCAACAGTGCCGGCGCGGCCATTGCAGCCGGGCAGGTGGCGCGCTGTGGCAAGGGCGGATTTCAGGTCTTCGATGCCTTTGTCTTGGTCAAACCCATTCATCAGGGCGAAGGCCTGCTTCCATTCGGCTTCGGATTTGTCTGTGAGGTCGACACCGGGTTGCTGGCGCCAGAACAAGTCGGGAGCGACGGCGATGTAACCCATTTCCGCAATTTCTTGGCAGGTCGCGCGGATCGCATCGTTCACGCCGAAGATTTCCTGGATCACCACGACCGCGCCGGTCGGACGGGTCGAGGGGGTGACGGTGAAGGCCTTGAAAACGCCGGCACCATCGGTGGCTTCGATGTCGATACTGCCGGCGGTGGTGGTGATTTTTTCGGTCATGGCGGCTCCCTGTGCGCAGGTTAAACATTTGCGCCGCCCGCGGGCGGCAACCACGCTTACAAATAGTGTTCCTGCGGCGGAAGAAAACCGTTGAACCCCTGGCTCGCGTAACTCGTGACATAGGCTCCGGTATCATGGATCAGAACGAGATCGCCCGATTTCAAAGCAGCGGGAAGTCGGTAGGGTGTGTCGCGATACATTACATCGACGCCGTCGCAGGAGGGGCCGGCGATTATCGCCGGGGTTTCGGGGCCGGTCACGCAGCGGGCGGTAATGGTATAGCGGATCGCTTCCCCCTCAGTTTCGGCAAGACCGCCGAAACGCCCGAGGTCGAGATAGACCCAGCGCCGGTCGCCATCCTCGCGCCGCGTACAGGCGAGTACCACCTCGGTCACCGCGATCCCTGCGTCGCCCACGATGGCGCGTCCCGGTTCGATCAAAAGATCAGGCAGGTCGTTGCCGAAATGGGCGCGAACCGAAGCCATGATGGCGTCGCCAAAGGTGCCAAGGGGAGGGATCTCGTCGCGATAACGAGTGGGGAATCCGCCGCCGAGGTTGAGCAAGCGCAGGTCGATGCCATGGCTTCGCAGATCGGAAAACACCATAGCGGCTTGGCCGATCGCGCTCTGATAGGCACCAACGCCGGTCTGCTGGCTACCGACGTGAAAGGAGATGCCATGGGGGATCAGGCCAAGGTCGCGCGCGGCGATCAGCAGGTCGCGTGCATGGTCGCCGCTGGTGCCGAATTTGCGCGACAGCGGCCAGTCCGCCCCGTCCTGGCTGACAGCCAGGCGACAATAGACTTTCGAGCCTGGCGCGGCTTCGGCGAGTTTTGCCAATTCCTCGTCGGAGTCGAAGGCGAACAGATTGATACCGCAGGCAAATGCCTCAGCAATCGCCGACCGCTTCTTGACCGTGTTGCCGAAACTGATCGCCTCCGGTCCTGCGCCGGCGGCGATGCAGGCACGCACTTCCTCGATACTGGCGGCATCGAAGCGTGAGCCGAGCCCGACCAGGCGATCGAGCACCGGAGTGGCGGGGTTGGCCTTGACCGCATAATAGATCGCGGCATCGGGTAACGCAGAGCGCAGCGCGGTGAAATTCGCGGCGACGCGATCAAGATCAACGACGATTGCCGGCGTACTGAAGACACCGGAATCGATGAAACGGGCGAGTTTTGGGGTCATGAACCCACTCCCTTCCCAGGTCAGAGGCTTTGCACTCAAGCGCAAAGCGGGTTGCGAAACGGTCGAACGAACCAGCGACCAGACGGATGCCAGAACGCTTGACGTCGTTGCGTAACCCCCGAGAGGGCAGAGGCACGTGCGTTGCTGCGTGCGCGGCGCAAACACGCTCCGCGTAGAAATCGCTTAGACCTAATTCCTGTCGCAATGCAAGTGACAATTTATGGATGTGCGACGGCGGGTCTTTTTTAATCCGGCTTGATTGTGGGCCGATCGCTGGGGATGTGCCGATGATCACCGAAACAATATGAGATGTTATGCGCTCTGCCCGGTAGGCGTCAGCCGCGCTATTGTAACACGCATGGACTCCATGCCGCATATTCTGGTGGTCGATGACGACCGCGACATCCGTGATCTGCTCGCTCGTTTCCTTGAGCGGCAACGGTTTCGCGTGACGGCCGCGCGCGATGGGCGCGAGGCGCGGCGAGCGTTTGTCAACGGACATTATCAACTCGTCGTGCTCGATCTGATGCTGCCGGGGGAATCTGGCCTCGACCTCGCGCGTTGGCTGCGCGGCGAGACGCAGGTTCCGATCATCATTCTGACGGCTCTAGGTGAGGAGCCGGATCGGATCATCGGACTCGAACTCGGTGCCGATGATTATGTAACCAAACCGTTCAACCCGCGTGAACTAGTCGCACGCATCCGCGCTGTGCTTCGCCGGGTGGGTGAGGGTGAGGAGCGCGGCCGCGAGGTTCCAGCCCGGCTCTATCGGTTTTCCGGCTGGTTGCTGGAGACCGCCCGACGTCGGCTGGTCGATCCGCAGGGAACCGATGTGGCGCTGACCGGCGGGGAGTATGATCTGCTGCTGGCGCTTTTGGATCGGCCGAACCGAGTTCTGACACGTGACATGCTGCTCGATCTGCTGCGTGGACGGCAGGCAGGTCCTTTCGATCGAGCCATTGATGTCGCGATCTCGCGGCTGCGTCGCAAACTCGAGGATGATGGTCGCAACGCGCAGCTAATCAAGACCGTGCGCGGCGGCGGGTATGTCTTGGCAGCGACCGTCGAGCGGGTATGAGCCGGCCCGGGTTTCGGCTTTGGCCGGCCAGTCTTGCCTGGCGGACGGCGCTCACCCTGCTGGCTGGTTTCGCGGTTGTACAGGCGATTGGCCTCGGAATTCATACGGTTAACCAGATCGGGTTGAACAACATCATCACTGAGCGGGAGATCGCGACGCGCGATGCGATATTCTACCGTCGCATTGCGATGGCACCGCCGGAGCGCCGCGCCGCCATCGTCGCGGCGGAGCAGGGAATGAAGGGCGACACGATCACGCTAGACCCGATTCCGCCGTTTTCAGGGACGTTTCCACTTCCGCTTCCGGCGCGGCAAATCATTCGCGGTTCGATCATCGCGTTTCCGATTCCGCGGGAATACCGACCACGCACTGTGGTAATGCGCGGCACGGTCGCGCCGCCGCGCAGCGTGCTCAGTTTTCACCTGCCCGATAATGGCTGGTTGACCATCGAAAGCCCATTCCATCCGACCCCACCATGGGCGACCCCCGGTTTTGCTTCGGCGTTTCTTGTGATGTTCGGTCTTGGGGCGGTGTTAATTTTCTGGGCGGTGTTCCGCCTGACCGCGCCGGTTCGCACCCTCGCGGACGCCGCCGAGCAGCTGGGGCGCGATATTCAGCACGCTCCGGCTTTGCCTGAAGGCGGGCCGACCGAGGTTGCGACCGCGGCAATTGCGTTCAACACGATGGCGGCACGGATCCGGCGGTTCGTTGAGGATCGAACGTTTCTGCTCACGGCTATTGGGCATGATCTGCGGACACCGATCACAAGGTTGAAACTGCGTACCGAATTTCTGGAGGACGACGCGCAGCGCGAAAAATTCCTCGGCGATCTCGATGAGTTGGAAGCGATGCTCGCCTCAACTCTCGCATTCGGGCGGGACGTGGCGCAAACCGAGGCTGCAGTGCCAGTCGATCTCGCAATTTTGTTGCGCACTGTGATCGATGAAACGGGGGATGTCGCGCCCGAATGCAGCGAGGCGATGCGCTACATCGGACCTGATCATATCATTTTACGGGGACGGCCGCTGGCGCTCAAGCGCGCCTTTGCTAATCTGGTCGGTAATGCCGTAAAATACGGCGATTCCGCGCGAATCACGCTGCGCGACGCTGATCGCCATACACTGCGGATCGACATCGAGGACGATGGGCCGGGAATCCCGCCGGGCGAGTTGGAGCGGGTGTTCGAGCCGTTTCGCCGGGTGGAAAACAGCCGCAACCGAGAGACCGGCGGCACCGGGCTGGGGTTGGCGATCGCCCGCAACGCGATTCGGGCGCATGGCGGAGATATCACGCTGGCCAACCGGTCTGGCGGCAAGGGACTGGTTGCGAGCATCTATCTGCCCGTGTAACCCAGCAACCGCGCTGTCGGCTGCTGCGATCCGGCGGGACGGGGAACGTCAGTCTCCCGCTGCTGTTCGGGCGGATACCGGCATCCGGGAGATCGGCAGCAGCGTCGGGGCCGGAGCTGCGATCGAGTGGACCGTCCTGGCCGGCAACGCCGCGATGATCGAAACGCTCACCGAAGCCAGATACGGCAGCGACTGGGTGAACAGCACCAGGCACCAGAGCTTGGCTTCCGGCGTCGCCCAGTGATGCCCGATCCCCACCCCGAGCAGCGCGCCCCAGGTCAGCGCCAGCAGCACGAACTCCTCGCGCGCCATCACCAGCCCCTGCACCAGCGCCGGCGCATCCTTCATCTTCGGCGTGCGCAGGAACGGCAGCTTGTTGCTGAACAAGCCTTTCCACACCGCCTTACCGATCGTGTGCGACAGCGCCAACCCCGCCACCGCCGCACCAATCCGGTCACCCAGCCCGCATTTCACCCGCGCCGAATAGAGTGCCAGGATCTGCACGATCTTGAACCCGAACAACCCGATCGAAGGCAGCATGAACAGAATGATCGGAAACTCGAACCGCACCGGGTCCAGAATCAGCCCCGCCGACCACGCCAGCCCGAGGAACAGGAACGCCAGCCCCAGCGCATCGCCCATCCACGGCAGCCACCCGGTCACGAAGTGCCAGCGCTGGCCCAGCGTCAGCGTGCGGTCGAACGGCGAGATCAGCGCTTTCCAATGCTTGCGGGTAATCCGCATCGCGCCATAGGCCCAGCGATAACGCTGCTTGCGGAAGGCGTTGAAATCGTCCGGCATCACGCCGCGCCCGAAGCTCCGTTTCGAATACACCGCCTCATACCCGTCACGGAACAGCCGCATGCCCAGCTCGCTATCCTCGGTGATGCACCACTCCGCCCAGCCGCCATCTTTCTTGAGCGCATCGGTCCGGATCAGCGTCATCGTGCCATGCTGAATGATTGCGTTGCGCTCGTTGCGATTGACCATGCCGATCTGGAAGAACCCGGCATATTCCCAGAACATCATCCGCTTGAAGATCGAGCCGTCATTGTCACGATAATCCTGCGGCGATTGGGTGAACCCCACCACCGGGTCGGCAAACGCCGGCACCATGCAGCGCAGCCAATCCGGATCGACGATGTAATCGGAATCCAGCACCCCGACGATCTCGGCATCCGGCGCCGTCTCGCGCAGCGCGAAGTTCAGCGCCCCCGCCTTGTAGCCCGGATACTGACCCAGCGTGAAAAACCGGAATTTCGCGCCCAGCCGCGCACAATGCGCCGCCACCGGCTCCCACACCGCGCTGTCCTTGGTGTTGTTGTCGATCACCAGCACCTCGTAATCCTCGTAATCGAGGGCGGCGAGCGCGTTCAGCGTCTGCTTGACCATATCGGCCGGCTCATTGCAGATCGGCAGATGCAGCGAAACCTTCGGCAGTTTCGTGCCATGCGGCGCCGGAACCGGCTCGAAATGCCGCTTGCGCACCCGGCCGAACAAGGTCTCGGTCAGGTCGAAACTATCCGCGATCAGCAGGAACAGCAGCAGCCCCTGGCCCAGCGCCAGCGTGCTCCACACCGCGGCCGCCGACCACGAAAGATAGGTCTCGCCCATCACCATCAGCAGCATCGCCAGCGCCGTGCCGAACCCCTGCACCAGCACCGCGAAAATCATCTTGCCCACAAACCGCATATCCGGCCGGCGCGACAGCAGCCCCAGTGTGATCAGCAGCCCGAGCAGCGACGCCCCCGCCGCCCACGGCAGCCACGCCCGGTTCGGCAGCACCGGCCCGGTCAGCGAATATTTCATCTGCCGCGAGAGCGACCACAGCCCCCAATACCCGGCCGCACGCCCCTCGAAACTGGTCTTCCAGGGCTGATCGAACGCCTCCATCACGAAATAATGCAGATGATCCTTCTGCGCGACATTGAAGAACGTGCGCATGAAATTCGCCTGCAACACCCGCGAGGCCCGCGCCCCGCCGATATCGATCCCGTCCGACGGCCAGCCGATCTCACCGATCACCACCTTCTTGCCGGGAAACCGCTTCTCGACCTCATGCAGCCGATACAGCGCATATTTCACCGCATCCGGCTCCGGCACGCCTTCCCAATAGGGCAGCAGATGCACGGTGATGAAATCGACCGATTTCGCCAGCTCCGGATGATGCAGCCAGACATGCCACGGCTCCGCGGTCGAAACCGGCACATGCACCCGCTTCTTGACGTAATCGATGTCCGCCGCCAGCTCCGCCACGGTCAGATTGCGCCGCAGGATCACCTCGTTGCCAACCATCACCGCCTTGACGTCACTGTTGGCGTTCGCGACCTTGACCACCTTGTGCAGCTCGGCCTCGTTCGCCTTCGGATGCTGGTCGATCCACGCGCCAAGCGTGACGTTCAGATGATATTTCGCCGCCAGCGCCGGAATGTCGCCCAGGTCGTTCTGCACCGTATAGGTGCGGATATTATGCGTCTTCGTCGCAACCAGCTTGAGATCAGAATCGATCTGCTTGGTCGTCGGATACACATTGCTCTGCGGGCTTTCCCCGGCATGGAACGGCGAGAACGCAAACCCGCCGATCTCGCCGCGATACGCCGGCATATTGTCGACCGGGCGGTTCAGCGCGGCCCAGATGCTGAAAGTCGCCGCTGCGGCGGTCAGGGCGGCAAACCACGAGATCGGATTGCGCCAGCCCGAACGGAGACGCGGGCGGCTGACCTGGGGAGCGAGCGGGCGAAATTGAGATTGATGCGTCATGAACCAACATCCGGTTGAGCCGCAGAACCATCCTGCGAGGCTCTCAGATGCGTGTGCACTGCGGCATCGCACGGGCCGGAATGTGGCGAAACCGGGGCATCGGCAACGATTTCCACAGCTCAGCCGTGCTATACGAAGCGGCGTCGGCGACGGCAGGATGGGGATTATACTCGGACTGCGTTAGTGCATCGGATCAGGGTTTTTATGCAAATCATTGCTGAAGTTGGCTTTTTGTTTCTGCTGATCCTGTTGAATGCGGGATTTGCGCTTGCTGAGATGGCGCTGGTGTCGTCGCGGCGGGCTGCGCTGGCTCTTTTCGCCCAGAAGCATGTTCGTGGTGCGGCGCGGGCGCGGCTGCTGGCCGAGGCGCCGGAGCGATTTCTGCCGACAGTGCAGATCGGCATTACTGCGATCGGGGTGCTGACCGGAGTAGTCGGCGGCGCCCAGTTGGCGCGAGGGCTGGCGCCGGTGCTGCGCCGGTTTGCGCCGATTGCACCAGTTGCAAGCACACTGGCGCTGACAATCACTGTGGTTGGCGTGACATTTCTGACGCTTGTGTTTGGTGAATTGGTGCCCAAGCGCCTTGCGTTGCGCAATGCCGAACGGATCGCCTGCCTTGTCGCCTGGCCGCTCGACATGTTTGCCCGTATCGCTGCCCCGCTGGTGCTGCTGTTGCAGACCACGAGCGATCTTGTTCTACTGGCGTTCGGCCCGTCCGACCCGCACCGGCGTTCGGTCAGTGAGGAGGAACTCAAGGCGATCCTGGCGGAGGGCACCGAATCCGGCATGCTGGAGGCCGAGGAGCGCGACATGATGGAACGTGTGATGCGCCTTGCCGACAAGCCAGTGCGCGCGATCATGACGCCGCGTCAGGATATCGCCTGGCTCGATCGCACTGCGCCGCGCCTACAGGTGATCACCGCATTGAAATCGGCCCCCCACTCGCGCTTCGTGGTGTGCGACAACAGCATCGACAACGTCGTCGGCATCGTGCAGGCCAAGGACATTCTCGACCGGATGCTCGACGGCAAGGACATGTCGCTCGCAGCCCTGCTGCGCCAACCCTTGGCCGTGCCGGACGCGATTTCGGCGCTCGACGCGCTGGAGCGATTGAAGTCGGATCCTCTGGGTGTGGCGTTCGTGCTCGATGAATATGGCAGTTTCGAGGGAATGATCACGGTCGGCGATCTGTTGGAGGCGATCGTGGGGGATGTCGAGGAACCATCTCTCACCGACACCGGCGAGGAGATGCCAGACCGGTTCGAACTCGATGGTCTCGAACCAATCGACGATGTTGCGCATCGCTTGAAACTTGAAGATCTCCCAGCCCATGGATCGTATCACACGCTCGGTGGCTTTCTGCTCGCGTTGCTCAAACGCGTACCGCGCCAGGGGGATGCGATCGCGTTTGGGGGTTGGCGCTTCGAGGTTCAGGCAATGAACGGTCGCCGGGTGGAACGCGTACTGATCAGCCGTGACCC
>NZ_JBMFGY010000052.1:0-9152 GCF_049977125.1 Acidiphilium sp.
TAATCGCATGAAATCGCTCGAAAAAACATAGAGCTAGAGCGTTAAGCTGAAAGCACCACGCTCTAGCTGATGGCGAGCGCATCCTCGGTCGTAACGCGGTTACGGCCCATTTTTTTTGAAATATAAAGGGCGCGATCGGCTTTTTGGAGCAGGCTATCCTGCGTGTCATCCGCAGAACGCTCCGCGACACCAACCGATGCGGTAAAGGGTTTCAGGACCGCATTGTCTCGATTACGCCTGAGGCGCAGCGATTCGATTTGGCCCCGAATTGTTTCAGCAACAATAATCGCGCCTTCAATGGGGGTGTCAGGCAACACAATGACGAATTCCTCGCCACCGTAGCGCACCGCGAAATCGCCCCCGCGAATCGATTTGCGGATCACATCGGCAACGTTGCGAATAACCGCATCCCCGAGCGCATGTCCGTAGGTATCATTGATCAGCTTGAAATGGTCGATGTCAACCATCAGAACCGAGAACGGTTGACCGCGCCCCGAAGACAACAACTCGCTGAGATGGGCATCCATCGCGCGGCGATTCAAAAGCCCCGTCAGCGGATCGATCATCGCATCACGCCGGCGCTGTTCCAACTCGTCTCTCAGGCTGATCGTTTCGGCCAGCGTCGTCTCCAACCGCTCCTGTAATTGGGCGTTACGCCGCTGCGCCTGCTCCGCGGCGACCTTGAGTTCCGCAGCAATGATCTGGAGCGGTCGCGGCTGCAAACCGCTGGTGAGGTCACCAATGCCCGCCTGGAGTTTCTGCCCGAAGAGCTTCGCCCCTTGCCCGGCGTCCCCAATTTCCGTCACGAGCGCGTTCAGGATCTTCTCCAGATCCCCTCCCATGCCGCGCAACAAGCTAAATTGGTCGAACGCGACGTGGCGTTCATACATCATGCTGATGATCGTATCATCCAGCATCCGGCCTGCTTGCAAATACTGATCGAGCGATTTTTGCAAAGCCGAATTGGTTCCGTCGAAATAATCGTAGATAACCGTGTAGTTCCGCGGCGTTGGCGCAACCCGATGCGCGACGAGCAAATCCAAAGTCCGTTCGGCCAGGATCTTCGCTTCCCCCAACGTATGGATTGTTGACGTCACTTCAGCGCTTGCCATGGTTAATTTCCGTACAGGGTTTTCACGTCGATGAGAGTCAAATAAACTACAGTTCGAGCCGCTCCGAGGCATACCAGGCGCTCCTCGAAACGAGCAGCGCGTCGCATCCTTATCGTTTCCGTAATCTGAAATGATTTCAGAATCGTTTATCAGAGGCAACAAAACGCTGCCCGATAGATCCATCCGGAACGTGATCTGCACCCGGCAATCACCCAAAATAAACATCGCTGGCGTCAGCCGCGCGGAAAGCCGATGAAGTGGCGTCCGATTTTGGGTCCGCGATTGCCGCAATCAGTATGGCGCGTCAGGGAAACCGCCCTACATCCCTGATACAAAGCCGGCTACCGCGGCCGCATTTGATGAAGGAATTAGACCTGATGCTGACACTTGCGCGCCGATCGTTTCTGGCCGCTGCGCCGGCGGCGCTGGCGGGTTGCACACTCGATACCAGCTCCTACCCGTTTCCGCCGTTGCACCACGCCACGCTCGACCTCGATCGCTTCATGGGCCGTTACTATATCATCGGCCACATCCCGTATTTTGCGGAAGCCAATTATGTCGGGTCCTACGCGGTCTACACGAGGCGCGCGGATGGGACGATCAATGACCAGTACAATGGATATCCCAAGCGCTTCTCAGCGCCTCTATTCCAATTCACCTCGATCGATTACGTCGAACCCGACAGCGGCAACGCCATCTGGCGGGTGACCGCTCTGAACGGCTGGATCGGCGTGCCCTATGTGATCATGCATGTCGAACCCGATGATTCAGCCTTCATGGGCGGTTTTCCCAACCGAACCCTCGGCTGGATTTTCAGCCGGACCAAACACATGGACCCCTCCCTGTATCAGGCGATGCTGGAGCGTTTTTACCATCAGGGCTACGATGCCCGGCAGTTCCGCCGGGTCGCGCAATTCCCCTCACAAATCGGCCAGCCCGGGTTCGAACGGATCACCTGATCGGGGCGTAACGCTCGCTTTCAACCGGTCCCCGTATCGACCATCCGGAACGGCAAAAACTCAACGTTTACCTATCATCCGTGATCGATGGGCCGGGGCGGTTGCCGATCAAGCGGCCAGAACCGCTTCCATGGCGGCAACGGCGCTCATATTAACGAGGCCCCGCGCGGTGACGCTGGGGACGGCGATATGCAGCGGCTTTGCCAATCCCAACAGGAACGGGCCGACGGTAACCGCCTCTCCCGCGGCTTTCAGCAGATTGAAGCTGATGTTGGCGGCGTCGATATTCGGCATGACGAGCAGATTTGCCGAACCTTCCAGGCGGGAGTCACAGATCGAACGATTGCGAATCGGCTCGAATAAGGCATCATCGGCGTGCATTTCGCCATCGACCTCAAGTTCCGGGTCCTGGGCGCGGATCAGGGCCAGGGCTTTGCGCATTTTACGGGCCGAGGCTGATTGGGCGGCGCCGAAATTGGAGTGTGACAGCAGCGCCACCTTGGGCGCGATACCGAAGCGGGCAACCATGGCGCTGGCAAGATGGGTCATTTCAGCGATGTCGTCGGCGGTCGGGTCTTCGTTCACATGGGTGTCGCAGAAGAACAAATTGCCGCTTTGCAAAATCAGCGCGGCGATGGCGGAAACCCGGTTGATGCCAGGGCGGCGCGGAATGATCGGGATCGCGTAGCGGAACTGGCGCGACCAGTCGCCGAGGCCGCCGCAGATCGCGGCATCGACCTCACCGATCGAGAGCAGCATGGCGGCCGCGACGGTGGGCCGGCGAGAGAGCTGGCGTGATGCGGCATCGGGGGGAACGCCACGGCGACCAACACGGCACTGATAATCCGTCAGCAACCGCGCGAACAGCGCCGGTTCATGCTCGAAATCGAGAATGCGAACCTCCTGTTCCGGCTTCATCCGCAGGCCAAGTGCGGCGATACGTTGCAGAATGGTCGCCGTGCGCCCGAACAGGATTGGTGTGCCGAGGTGGTCATCGACAACACTTTGCGCGGCGCGCAACACGCGTTCATCTTCACCTTCCGCGTAAACGATCCGGGTTTTGGCCGAGCGGGCAACCTCGATGACCGGTCGAAGGAGCTGGCCGGACCGGAAGACGAAGCGTTCGAGTTCATGGCGGTAGACATCGAAATCCCCGATCGGGCGGCGCGCGACGCCTTCCTCCATCGCGGCTTTGGCAACGGCGGGAGCGATGTGCAGGATCAAGCGGGTGTCGAACAGTTTCGGAATGATATAATCACGTCCGAACACCGGCGCGTTGCCGCCATAGGCGGCTGCCACCGTGTCCGATGCTTCGATCTGGGTCAGTTCCGCGATGGCCGTCACGGCGGCGAGTTTCATCCGTTCGGTGATCGCGGTGGCGCCGACATCGAGAGCGCCGCGAAAAATAAACGGAAAGCAGAGAACGTTATTGACCTGGTTGGGATAGTCGCTGCGTCCGGTGCAGATAATCGCGTCCGGCCGACGCTGCGCCACAAGGTCGGGCATGATCTCGGGCTCCGGATTGGCGAGGGCGAGGATCAACGGATTGGGGGCGAATTTATCGAGCCAATCCGCCTTCAGAACACCGGGTGCCGACAGGCCGAGAAACACATCCGCATCGTCCAGTATTTCGAACAGGGATCGCGCCGTGGTATTTCGCGCCACCGGTTCGAGAGTCGGGTCGAGGTTCGGGCGCCCCTGGTAGATCACCCCTTCGATATCGGTCATCGTGATATTGTCGCGTGGCGCCCCGAGCGCGATCAGAATATTAACGCAGGAGAGGGCCGCCGCACCGGCGCCGGACGTGACGATCTTGACCGTCTCGATCGATTTACCCTGGACTTTCAGCGCATTCAGCACAGCGGCGCCCACGATGATCGCGGTACCGTGTTGATCGTCATGAAACACCGGGATCTTCAATCGCTCGCGCAGGGTCTGCTCGATCCTGAAACATTCCGGCGCCTTGATGTCTTCGAGATTGATGCCCCCAAAACTGGGTTCGAGCGCGGCCACCACGTCGATGAACTTGTCGGGATCGGATTCGTTAACCTCGATATCGAATGTGTCGATCCCGGCGAATTTCTTGAACAGGACCGCCTTGCCCTCCATCACTGGCTTGGAGGCAAGCGCCCCGATGTTGCCGAGGCCGAGCACCGCCGTGCCATTGGTGATAACCGCGACGAGATTGCCCTTGATCGTATAATCATAGGCCGTATCGGGATCGTCCTTGATCGCAAGGCAGGCGGCCGCGACACCGGGAGAATAGGCCAAGGCGAGATCGCGTGAGGTTTCCATCCGTTTGGTCGGCGTGATGGTGAGTTTGCCGGGGCGTGGGTAGCGATGATAATCAAGCGCGGCTTTGCGGAGCGTTTCGTCCATGGTGTCCAATCCCCCTGTCTTCCCAACAATGCGCGATGCATCGAGGCCCGGCAACCGTCTCACGGCATGGCAGGAAAGCGATCGGCGTCACGGCAAAGAGAGGTCCGTACCGGGGATAAATGATGGATTTGACTTTGACAGGACAATCATGCGGCCGAGAAGATTCGAACTTCCACAGGGTTTCCCCCACAAGCACCTCAAGCTTGCGCGTCTACCATTTCGCCACGGCCGCACCGTCGCGAAAGCGCTATAGCCGATGGATCAACCAGTATCAACAACCCCGGCAATCGAATGGGTCACGGCATCGGGATGGCTCGATTACGCACAAGCCGTCGCTGAAATGCAGAGCCGTGTCGCAGCCATCCAGGCCGGCGCCGCCGCCGAACGGGTTTGGCTGGTCGAACACCCGCCGATCTACACCGCCGGCACCTCGGCGCGCGACTCCGATCTGATCGCCCCTGGCGCCACCCCCATCTACCAGACCGGGCGCGGCGGCCAATGGACCTATCACGGGCCGGGCCAGCGGGTCGCCTATGTCATGCTCAACCTCAACCGCCGCCATGGCGCCATCCCGGCGCGCGACATCAGAAAATTCGTGGCTGGATTGGAAACCTGGCTGATCGAAACCCTCGCAGCCTTCGGGATACAGGGGGAAACCAGAGCGGGACGGGTCGGCATCTGGGTGGTTGCGCCCGATGGCACCGAAGCCAAGATCGCCGCGATCGGCGTGCGGGTTTCCCGCTGGGTCAGTTATCACGGCATCGCCCTGAATATCGCGCCCGACCTTGGTGCCTATGCCGGCATCATTCCCTGCGGCATCACTGCCCATGGCGTCACCTCGATCGCGGCACAGGGCGTGACGGCATCGATGACCGCGATCGACGCCGCCCTCCGCCGCGCGTTCGATAGCGTGTTCGGTCCGGATACGACCCCACCGTCATGACGACAAAGCGTCACGGGAGCGGCATTTCGCGCCCGACCAGCGCCCGACCCGCGAGCGGCGACGGAACGCGCCACCGCCGCAAGGTCAGTGCGTTGGTCACGACGGTGACGCTGGAAAACGCCATCGCCGCACCGGCGATCATCGGGCTGAGATAGCCCAGTGCGGCCAGCGGAATGCCGATCAGGTTGAACACGAAGGCCCAGATCAGCCCCTGGCGGATCTTGCCGAAGGTTTTCCGCGCAATGTCCAGCGCCGCGCCAACCAGCATCGGATCGCCCCGCATCAACGTGATGCCGGCGGTATGCATCGCAACATCAGAACCGCTCGCCATGGCGATACCAAGGTCGGCGGCGGCGAGCGCAGGCGCATCGTTCACGCCGTCGCCCACCATCGCGACGATCCGTCCAGAATCGCGCAGGCGTTGCACGGCGGCGGCCTTCTCATCGGGCAGACACTCGGCGGTGATCTCATCGATGCCGAGCGCCGCCGCAGCCACCGCGGCGCCACCACGACGATCACCGGTGAGCAAAACCACGCGGATGCCGCGCGCCCGCAACGCGGCCACCGCGGCGCGGGCGGTCGGTTTCAGGGAATCGCCGAAGCCGATAATGCCGAGAACACGCGGCGCGTCAGTGCCACCATCCTCCCCGCAATCGATCAGCCACGACACGGTGCGGCCCTGCCGCTCCAACGCTTCCGCCCGTGCCTCGAGATCAGATGCCTCGAGATCAGCCGCCTCGCCCCCGCCGTCCTCAATCCCGTTGTCCCGGCGCAAACGGGCATTGCCGAGGGCAATGCGCCGGCCCGCGACGATGCCTGTAATGCCGCGACCCGGCAGGGCACGCACCGCGACGGCCGATGGCACGGCGGCATCGGCCGCAAGCGCCAACACCGCGCGCGCCAGCGGATGCTCGCTGCCGCGCTGCAATGCCGCAGCCCAGTGCAGCACCCGTTCCGGCTCAACTCCGCTGGCTGCTTCCAGTGCCACAACGCTCGGGCGCCCCTCGGTCACCGTACCGGTCTTGTCGAACGCAACCGTGTCGATGCGCCTGGCGCGCTCCAGGGTTTCGGCATCCTTGATCAGTATCCCCTGCGTGGCCGCGACGCCGGTCCCCGCCATCACGGCGGTGGGCGTTGCAAGACCCAGGGCGCAGGGGCAGGCGATCACCAGCACCGATACCGCGCAGAGCACCGCATGTTCCGCCGTGCCGGTGGTCAGCAGCCAGCCGATCAGCGTGAGCAAGGCCATCACCAGCACCGCGGGAACAAACACCGCCGCGACCCGATCGACCAGCCGCTGAATCGGCGCCTTCGCCGCCTGCGCGCTCTCGACCAGACGGATGATCCGCGCCAGGGTCGTCTCCGCACCGACCGCCGTCGTTTCGATCAGCAACACGCCATCGCCGTTGATCGCGCCGCCGGTGACCGGATCGCCCGGCCCCCGCGCGACCGGCATGCTCTCGCCGGTCAGCATCGACAGATCGATCAAACTCTCGCCCGCTCGCACCCGTCCATCCACCGCGATCCGCTCGCCAGGCTTGACCACGACCAGATCGCCCACCGCGATGCGTGCAACCGCGACCTCGCGGTCAGTGCCATCCGCCGCGCGCACCATGGCGCGTTCGGGGCGCAGCGCCGTCAGCGCCTGAAGCGCCGCGCCGGTCTGGCGCTTCGCCCGTGATTCCAGGATCTTCCCCAACAGGACCAGTGTGATGACCACGGTCGATGAGTCGAAATACAGCGCCGGCGTCCCGCCGATCGCCCAGGATCGCACCAGGAGATAGACGCTCATGCCATACGCCGCCGATGTGCCGAGCGCCACCAGCACATCCATATTCGCGCTCCCGGTGCGCACCGCTTTATAACCCGCCTGATAAAACCGCGCGCCGATCCAGAATTGCACCGGCGTCGCCAGCGCAAGCGCAAGCCAGCCGGGCACCGCGATTGGCACCCCGGCCAGGGTGGCAAGCATGCCGATCAGCAGCGGCGCCGTCAGCAGCGCCGCGGCGCCAAAGCGAAACAAATCATGCCGCGCGCCGGCATCGCGCAACGCCGCCTCCGCCGCCGTGCCATCCGCCTCGATCTTGTGCGCCCGGTAACCAGCCCGTTCGATTGCCGCGATCATCGCCGCCGGTTCAACACCAACGGCGGTGACCCGCGCGGTTTCGGAGGCCAGATTGACCTCGGCCCCGGCAACGCCAGGCAGTTTACGCAGCGTCCGCTCGACCCGCGCCGAGCAGGACGCGCAAGTCATGCCCTCGATCGCAAGGTCGATACACACGCCCGTCTCCCGCGACGGCGCCACGACCGGAGGGATCGCATTCATCGGTAAATCCTTATCAATAATCCGGCATATGGGGATTCCAACAATGGCAAGGTCAAGACCCCGTCATCCGGTCCTCACGAGCCCCGCAGCAGCAGCAACGCGGCGGCGATCAACACCGCCCAGGTGATCAACGCGCCTGGCGCCCGAAACAGCACCTGCTGCACCGAATTCTCCCGCGCAACCATGCCGATCGGGTGGATGATCCGCGCAATCACCAGGGGCAACAACAGCGCATTCATGGTCATCGGGCCGGCGCCGCGCGCTTCGAGCAACGCGGCCAGGATCAGGATCAACGGCACATATTCGTTGAAATTGGCATGAGCCCGGATCCGGCGGCCCAGATGGGGATTGCCCCCATCACCATGGACGATCTTGAATTTGCCGCGGCCCATCACGACCCAAGCCGAGATCGCCATGTAAATCAAAGCCAGGATCGCCGCGTAGATTGCGGTAACATGGGGAAAAATCATCAAGAAACTCCGCGAGAGGACGATCCGTGTTTCGATGCAGACGCAAAAAACCGCTGCACCTCAAGCCACCAGCGCCGCCTCGGCCGTCTGCACCACCGCCTGCAACGCCCCCGGCTCGAACGGCGATTTCAGCCGTGCCGCCTCCACCAGCTTGCCGAACGGTGCCGAGCCACCCAGGCCGCAGAGATCGACGTAGGTATCGAAACTCGCCTTATAATCCTGCTGCGATTTCACCCAGAACTGCAGCGCGCAGCATTGGGCCAGCGTGTAGTCGATGTAGTAGAACGGCGCGCGGTAGATGTGCAGTTGCGCCTGCCAGCGCCCGCCCATCGCCGGGTAGGCGAGGTCGCCCCAGTTGCGCCACGGCAGATACATCGCCTCCAACCGCCGCCACATCGCATGGCGTTCGGCGGGGGTCGCTTCGGGGTTGGCGTAGACTTCGTGCTGGAAATGATCGACGCAGACGCCGTAGGGCAGGAATTCCAGCGCGCCGATCAGATGCATGCGCTGGTAGCGCGCGGTCTGATCGCCGAACATCGGGGCGATGTGCGGGTAGGCGAGGAATTCCAGGCTCATCGAGTGGATTTCGGCGGATTCCGAGGTCGGCCAGAGGTAGTCGAGCGAGGGCTGGTTGCGGCTCTGGTAGTTCTGGAAGGCGTGGCCCATTTCGTGGGTGAACACATCGACATCGTGATGCGTGCCGTTGAAATTGGCGAAAATGTACGGCATCCCGACCGCGGGGAACGAGGTGCAGAACCCGCCGCCCGCCTTGGTCGGCCGGTTCTTCAAATCCATGAAGCCGCCTTCGTTCATCTGGCGGTAGAAGCCGGCGAGGCGCGGGTCCATCGCTTCGAACATGGCATTGGCCTTGGCCACGAGTTCGTCGTGATCGCCTTGCGGTTTCGGGTTGCCTTTGGGGTCGACCAGTGCTTCGTCCCAGGCGTAGAGCGTGTCGAGCCCGTT
>NZ_JBMFGY010000052.1:9252-21677 GCF_049977125.1 Acidiphilium sp.
AACGCCCAGCGCGCGGCGGCGGCGCGATGCCGCGTGTCGCGATCGAGGCTTTCGCCATAGGGGGTCAGGCCGGCGAGATTGACGGTTTCGCCATCGAACTCGAATTTCGCCGAGGCCAGCAGCGCGGTATAGCTCGCCTCCAGCTTCGATTCCTCCTCGAGATCCTTCGCGATCGCCGGCGCGAAGGTGGTGACGTCGTTGCGCCAGATATCTACCGCGTGCTTGCCGTAAACCCCTTCGATCCGCGCGGCATCGAGGGCGAGCAGCCGGTTCTTGAAGCTGGTTTCATGATCCGCGATCACGGGTCCCAACTCATCGGCATATTCGCGCGCGGCCTTATAGTCGGCGTTCGCGGTATCCTGCGAAAACCGCAGATGCACGAGGGACGACCATGTGCCGGTCGCCCGGCGCAGCCCTTCCCATTCCGCCAGCGCCTCGGCCACCGCGTCGCGGTCCAGCAATCCGTTCAGCGCCGCGTAGGCTTCGGCCAGGCTTTCGCGCGTCGGCTTGACGGCTTCGATCTCTTCGAACTTCATCGCCCCATTCCTCTTCATTGTTGCGTCATCAATCCCAGCGCCTGACGCTCGAACAGCCGGCGATAGATGCCGCCATGTTCGGCGATCAGCGCCTCATGCGTACCTTGTTCGACGATCCGACCCTGATCGAAAACCAGGATGCGGTCCAGCGCCCGGACGGTCGAGAGTCGGTGAGCGACCACGATCACGGTGCGTCCGGTCATCAACCGCTCGACCGCCTGCTGGATCAGCGCCTCGGATTCCGAATCGAGGCTGGCCGTCGCCTCATCGAGAATCAGGATCGGCGCATCGGCGAGAAACGCCCGCGCGATCGCGACGCGCTGGCGCTCACCGCCCGAGAGCTTCACCCCGCGCTCGCCCACCAGCGTGCGGTAGCCGTGCGGCAGGCGCATGATGAAATCATGTGCGTTCGCCAGCATCGCCGCGTTCTCGATCTCCGCCATCGTCGCATCGGGGCGGCCGTAGGCGATGTTTTCCGCCAGCGAGCGATGGAACAGGATCGGCTCCTGGGCCACGATCGCGATCGAGGATCGCAGCGATTCCTGGGTCACCTGCGCGATGTTCTGACCATCGATCCGGATTTCGCCGCCGGTGACATCGTGCAGCCGCTGGATCAGCTTGACGAAGCTGGTCTTGCCCGAGCCCGAATGCCCGACCAGCCCGACCCGCTCGCCCGAGGCGATGGTGATCGAAAGATCCTCGAACAAAGGCGAGACATGCTTGCCATAGGCGAAATCGACCCGGTCGAATTCGATCTCGCCGCGCAGGATCTGCGCCGGCATCGCGCCCGGCCGATCGGCGATGGCGAATTTCTGGCTCTCCATCCGCACCATGTCTTCCATTTCGTTGACGGTGCGCTGCAGGTTCGCAATGTGGTAACCCACGTCGCGCAGATAGCCGAGCACGATCAGATAGGCGGTGATCACGGTGGCGACCTCGCCGGGCGAGGCCCGCCGGATCCACCAGAGATACAGCGCCAAGCCGATGATCGCGACGCGCAGCACCATCAGCGCCGCCGCCTGCCCGGTGCCGACGAGGTTGCCGCGATACCAGTAACGCCGGGTCCGGTTGCGCCATTTACCGACCACGCGCGCCAATATCGCATCCTCCCGGCTTTCCGCGGCGAAGCCTTTGACCACCGCATTGCAGGAGATCGCATCGGCCAGGGCCGCCCCCATCGCGGTATCGCAGCGATTGGAGAGTTGCGAGGCCGGCGAGACGTAGCGCATTTGAAACCACACCGTGGCGCCGACATAGAGCACGGCGCCGATGGCGATGAGCGCGCCCATCGCGAGCGATTTCACCCCGAGCATCACCGAGGTCCCGGCCAGCACCGCGAGCGCGGGGAGCAGGGCGATCAGGATGGTGTCGTTGAGCAGATCGACCGCCCAGATCCCCCGCGTGATCTTCCGCACGATGGCGCCCGCGAAATTATTGGCATGCCAATCCGAGGCGAAGCGCTGCACCCGGTAGAACGAATCGCGCGCCATTTCGCCCATCATCGCGAGCGTCAGCCCGACGACCGAGCGGTAGCCGACGAAGCGCAACGCGGTCTGCGCGACGCCGAGGGCCGCGATGATCGCCAGCGCCGTCAGCGCCGCATGGAGCGAGGCCGCATCGTGCGTGGTCACCGCATTGATCAGATCGCCGGCATAGAGCGGCATGAACACGTCGGTCATGGTGGCGGCGATCATCGCCAGCGCGCAGATTGCGAACAGGACACGATGATCGAACCAGCGGCGGCCGACGAAGCCGAACACCGCACGGAATGGCGATGCCAGTTTTTGGTCATGGAATGACATCAGCGCTTTATGATCCCGCTTTCGCGACATCACCTCTCTCAAGGCAGACATTTGGATGGAACGGAAACGTCGCGCGATAATGGCGCGGCGCGGCTAAACCCTAGACTTCAATCAACCGACGCTATCGATAGGAATCGGGAATGCGGGTCATGCCGCCGGAGGCATACAATGGATTTGTCATCAGTGCCTCCTCTAACAAAGTTACGAAGTCTTCTCTGTTAATTTACACGGAGATCATTGTCCAGCAAAAAATGCGATGCGCCGTCCATGGCGCGCGCGCACGCCCTGCGCTCTTCTTGCAACGCGTGCATTTATGATAAATCCAGAATATCATGATGATCTCCCTGAACTTTCTGATCGTTGCCGCCCTGCTTGGCGGTTATCTCGTCGCCTTTCATCTGCGCGCGGTGCCACCGCCGCCCGCAGGATGGATGATCGGCTTGGTCCACGGCACGATCGGCGCGGCCGGGCTGCTGGAGCTGGTGGTGGCGCTGGCGGGCCATCGGCCGCCGCGCACGGCCGGTCTCGGCGGCTTCGGTGTCGGCGCGGAGGTCCTTTTGGCGCTGGCGATCGCGCTCGGCCTGCTGATCGTGGCCAGTGCCCGGCGGGGGGGGCGTCCCTCCGGCCTGGTGATCGGCGCGCATGCGAGTGTCGCGATCACCGGGATTGTTCTCGTTCTGACCATCGTGATGCTGCGTTAGATTTCGCTTTGCCGGATCAGGACCACGGCCTAGAGTAAATCAATCACAGGTTGAGGCCTCCGGTGGATGGGATGCTGATCACGGCTGAACGACCGGCTTCGGGGAAAGCACGCGCGGTCGCGGCGCTGAACCTGTGGCTGATGGCGGAGCGGGGCCGATTATTCCTGTTTCTGCCGGTCGCGATGGGGGGCGGCGTTCTGGTCTATTTCGATCTGACGCGTGAACCTTCACTCTGGGTTGCCGCCGGCGCCGTCGGGCTCGCGCTGGTCGCGCTGGTGGCGACGTGGCGCTGGCCGGTGCCGCGTGGCATCGTCGCGCTGGCGCTGGCGGCGGCGCTGGGTTTCGGTCGCGCGCAACTTCAAACCCTGGCAATGCCCCCGCTGCTCGCGGTGCCGCATCACGGCGTCACCATCACAGGTCGAATCGTCGGGGTCGATCTGCTGCCGACCGGGCGGCGGATCAGCATCGCGGCGCCACGGCTGAACCATGGTCCGCCACAGGCGCGCGCGGTGCGGGTAAAACTCCGGCGTGGCGATGACGTCGCGGTAGAAGCGGGCGACACCGTCCGATTGCGCGCCCTTCTGTATGGCGCATCCCGCCCTGCCTATCCGGGCGGCTGGAATTTCGGGCGTGACCAATATTTCGCCGGGCTGGGGGCGGTCGGCTTCGCGATCTCGCCGCTCGAGGTGATCGCGCGGGCGCAACCAGGATGGTTCAGCGCGTTGCGTCAGCTCCGCGAGGCTATCGCGGCACGGATTCTGGCCGATCTGCCGCTCGATACCGGCTCCATCGCGGCCACGCTTCTGACCGGCTTCGAGGATGCCATCCCCCCCGCCGAACGGCAGGATTTCATCACCGCCGGCCTCGCCCACATCCTTGCCGTCGCCGGTCTGCATATCGGCATCGTGATGGCGACGCTTTACGCGCTAACCCGGTTTCTCGTTGGTTTCTCGGAGTTTCTACTGCTGCGGGTTCCGGCGAAAATCATCGCCTCGATCGTCTCCTTCGCGGGCGGCGCGGTCTATGCGGCGCTCACCGGCTTTCACGTCCCGATCATGCGCAGCCTCGCCATGGCGGCGCTGGTGCTGGCCGGAATCATCGCGGGCCGGCGCGCCCTGTCCCTGCGTGGCCTGGCCCTCGCCGCTCTGGTCCTGATTCTGCTCGAACCCCAGGCGGTACCCGGCCCGAGTTTCCAGATGAGCTTTTCCGCCGTGCTCGCGCTCATCGCGGGCTATGAGGCGGTGGGGCGCCGCTTTGTCGTCACCGGCGAGGGTCATGGCGCAAAGCTGATCCGTCACATCGCCGCGCTGGCCTTCACCTCGTTCCTCGCCGGCGGCGCCTCGATGCCATTCGCCGCCTATCATTTCCAGCAGATCGAGCCCTATTACGTGCTGGCGAACCTGATCGCGGTGCCGTTGACGGCGCTGGTGGTCCTGCCGCTCGGCATGGCCTCGCTCGTGCTGATGCCGCTGCATCTGGAGCGGATCACCCTGATCCCGATGGGCTGGGGCATCACCGTCATTCTCCGCGTCGCGCGCATCGTGGGCAGCCTGCCGCATGCCTTGATCGAAATCAGCCCCAGCCCCGGCTATGCGGTGGCGCTGATCGCGATCGGTCTTGCGTGCCTCGGATTGTTCCGATCATGGCTGCGCTACGCCGGCCTCGCCCCGATCGCCATCGGGTTGATCGCAATGACCCTCGGTCGCGCGCCGGATGTGCTGATCTCGCCCACGGCCAATCTGGTCGGCGTGCGCGACGGCCACATCGTGCGCATCGTCGAGGCGGGACGCGTCGACAAATTCACCCTCGACCAATGGCGCCCGGTGTGGGCCGGCGATCGGGTCAGGGCCGGACGCGCGGATGATGTGTGCGACGATGGCCGGTGCCGCTTCGATGGCGGACGCGTGCTCTACCTCGCCGATCGCGCGGCGGCGGCGCGCGGTTGCGCCGGCGCGCGCGTGGTCGTTTCGTCACGGCCCCTGCGCGGCATGTGCCGCAAGCCGGGTCGCATCGTGATCGACCGGTTCAGCGTATGGCGCGAGGGCGCGATCGGCCTGTGGTTCAACCCGTCGGTTATGCCAGCGGGCGTACCAGGGGGCGTACCAGGGGGCGTAACGGTCAGGACCGACCGGATGGTACAGGGGGCCCGACCCTGGGTGCCAGCCTGGCCGGTGCGCTGGCATCGGTATCAGCACTGATCGCGGCATCGGTGCGGCCCATCAGCCGGTGCGCGGTTTCATGCGCCATGATATAGCCGCGGCTGATCACCCCGGCGCGCCGACGCGGGCGACCGGCGGCAATCCGCACCGCTTCGATCGTCGCGGCAATCGTCGCACCCGCCCGTCCCGCCAGCACGCCGCGCGCAAAATAAATCAAACCGCGCGGCAGCATCCCCGCATAGCCGTGCCAATCATGGGCGATCATCAGGCGGTTGCGCACAAAATACCGCCAGCGCTCGCCCTGCCACGCCACCCGCGCCTCGGCCGCCACCGCATGTGTCACGGCCAGATCGCCATGGTGCTCGATATGCCATCCGGCCGCGATGGCGCGGCGCGCGAACTCGTATTCCTCCCAGGCAAAAAACAGCGAGGCATCATAGCCGCCCAGACCGTCGAAACACGCGCGCGACAACGCATGCCCGCAGCCGACGAACGTTGTCGTGGTAAAGCGGCGCGCCGCGGCGGCGAGCAGGGATTTCGGGTAGCCCCAACTCGTCGCATCGAGCGCGGTGCCATCGGCGGCCAGAATACGAAACCCGATCACGCCGAGGTCGGGCAGAATGGCAAGCCGCGCCGCGGCATTTGCCACGACATCCGGCGTGCTGAATACGGCGTCATTGTCGAGCGCGATGATGGCGCGGCCATGGCCGAGTGCGGTCGCGAGATTCCGCCCGCCCGGAACGCCGCGATTTTCCGCAATGCCATAGAGAGCGACATTTCGAAGCGGCGTCACCGCCGCAATCAGCCGCGCCCGCATCTCCGCCGGCGAGTTCTGGTCAAGGACAATAACATGGTGATCACACCCGGTCTGCGCCGCCGCCGACCGGATCGCCGCAACCGTCGCCTCGGCGCGCAGATGACTGAGAATGACCACATCCGCATCGTAACGCCGCGCGGGCGGCGGTGTCCCGGCGAGTAATGCGATCATTCGCCGAACGCCGGTTGCGCCAGATAAGCGAGGCGCTTCGTCTGTTTGCGGCCGCGCGCCACCGAATCCAGGATAACCCCGCAAATGAAGGCGGAAAACGCAACCAGCTCAACCCCGGTCGCCAGCACGGCGGTCGGCAATCGCGGCACCAGCCCGGTCTGGATGAAGGTGATCAGCACGGGAACCGCCAGCAGCAGCCCCGCCAGCCCGAGCGCCGCGCCGAGCGCGCCGAAAAACGCCAGCGGCTTCTGATCGCGCAGCAGCGTCAGGATCATCCGGCCGATCCGGAAGCCATCGCGCCACGTATTCAGCTTGGAGGTGGAGCCCGCGCCGCGCGGCCGATAGGGCAGGGCGAGTTCGGCGATCGGCAGATCGAGTTCCAGCGCATGCACGGTCAGCTCGGTCTCGATTTCGAAGCCACGCGCCATCACCGGAAATGATTTCACGAAGCGGCGCGAGAACACCCGATAACCCGACAACAGATCGCTCATCCGATCGCCGAATAAATGCCGCACCATGCCGGTGATCGCGCGGTTGCCGAACTGGTGGAACTGCCGGTAGGCGGCGGTATCCTCGGCGACCCGCGCCGCGACAATCATATCGAGCCGCTCCGCGCGCATCCGCTCAACCAGCGCGGGGGCGGCGCCGGCATCGTAAGTGCCATCGCCATCGACCAGTATATAGTAATCCGCCTCGATATCCGCGAAGGCCCGGCGCACGACATGCCCCTTGCCGCGCAGCGATTCAGAGTGAAGTTCCGCCCCTGCCCGCGCGGCGCAAGGCGCGGTCGCATCGGTCGATCGATTGTCGAATACCACGACCCGCGCATCGGGCAGCGCACGCTGGAAATCGGCGACGACCGTCGCAATCGCGATCTCCTCATTATAACAGGGAATGATCACCGCAATCCGCGGCGCCCCCATGCCATAGCCGGGGCGTCGTATGACATCGCGCTCAAAATGCATTCTGGCCTCCAAGGACGGCAGGAACGGTGCGCAGCAAAATCGCGATATCGAGCCAGGGCGACCAATGCTCGATATATTCCAGATCGGCCGCAACCCGGGCGGCCACCATGTCCGGATGCTCGGTCGGCCCCCGCAGGCCACGCACCTGCGCCAAGCCGGTCAATCCGGGCTTGACCCGGTGACGCACGCCATAAAACGCCGTCGCCTGCTCGAAGGTGAAATCGCCGGCGCTGGTTTGCGGCGCGTGCGGACGCGGCCCGACCAGGGACATATCGCCCCGCAGCACATTGAAAATTTGCGGCAATTCATCGAGCGACAACCGGCGCAGGATCGCCCCGAGCGGCGTGATCCGCGCATCATCCCGCCGCGCCTGCGCCGTCACGGCCCGGTTGAGTGGTGCTGATCGCATGGTTCGGAATTTGAACACGGTGAAAATCCCCCCATCCAACCCGACCCGGCGCTGGCGGAACAGAATCGTCCCCGATGGCAGGAGCAGCAGCGCGATCACCAGCATCAGCGGCCCGAACACCACAAGGAGAACGCCGCCGCCGAGCACATCGATCGCGCGCTTATACGCCGCGCCGAGCCAATGCAGCGGCCGATCCAACACCGTCACCATGCGCAGGCTCTGACCGCGCGCGACACCCCCCGCGCCGATTTCCGCCACAGCATCGAACGCGAGGCGCACCCGCACCGGCTGATCCGCCAGGCTCGCCAGCAGCGTATCGATTTTCCGCCGCGCCGCGCCATCATCGGAGCGCCGGGTGAACACCAGAATATCGTCAATCTTGCCCGACCTGATCATCGCGCCAAAAGTCTCGGCATCCGCGATCATGCGCAGCCCCGCCGATTGCGTCATTCCCCAGGCGAACATAAACCCCAGCCGCTGACCGGCCAGTTGATCGAGCCGGGCGCGCAAGCCCCGATCGCAATGCCCGGTCATCACCAGCGCAATGCTTCCGTGGGTCGCCCCGATATCCGCGCGCCGCCACCACAGCGCGACCAATCCCCGTTCAGCAAAAATCAGGACAGCGGCAAAACCGAACGCGACCACCGCCCAACCGACCGAGGCCGCCAGCGGCAGCGAGGTGGGCGCGGTCCGCAGCAAGGCAAAGCGGAGCAGAATCATCACATGCGCCGCGATCAGCCCGCGCAGGATCGCCCCGGCATAATCCTGCGGCGCGCGCGCCGGCCCGCACCGGTACAGCCCCGCCAGGAGCATCGTCACCACCGTGATCACCCCATAGCCGATCCAGCTGTTGGTGCCGGTCGCCAGCGTCGGGCCGGGACCCATCAGCATCACGGCAAGTTTCGGCGCCGCCAGAGCCGCGCCAAAATCCGCCGCGCCGAGCAGAATGACGCCGCCGTACCAATCCAGCACATGACGCCGGCGATACGTGTTCAGGTTGCAGGATTTTCTGCTGGTTTCAGCGCTGTAGAGCGAGTCCGGCGTTGCGGCACCGGCTAAGACGCGGGTGTCCAAGTGAGGCATTGCAATTCAGCTCCGCCCTTGATCTGCAAAATGCAACTCAAGGTTTAGAGAGCTTTAAACGAAAACCAGGCGCCGCGAAAGCAAAAAATTAACTAAAAACCCCGATGCAGCGCCGGCTGCAACCGCCAATACCGGATAATGCCGCGGCAATATGAAGAGAGCGAGCAACAGCGAATACGCGCCCCGGTTGAGCATGAAACCGATCAAATTGACCGCGAGAAACCTCAACCATTGCGTGTGAGCGGCCCGATGGCTGCGACCGTGAAACGTCCACAGCCGGTTCAACGCCCAATTCGCGCTCGCCGCGATGAAATACGCCGCCATCCCCGCGCCATACAGACCAAGGCTGGGGATCAACGCATAAACCGCGCCGACATCGAGGCAGAAGCCCATCACCCCCACCATGCCGAACCGCAGAAACTCCCCCCCGGCCGCGCGATGGCGCTCCGGCAGGCGGGACACAACAAGATCGATGGGTGAAAAACGAACCGGCACACCCCCCGATACCAGCCCCCGCCCGCGCCGCAAACCCGCAGGGCGTGCGATGGAGCAAAGAAAGCAAGCCCTTCTTTTTTTGGAAAAAAAGAAGCAAAAAAACTTCGTTCCTCGGGGTCCGTGACCGTGAAAACGCCCGTGCCCCAGCTCCAGCAAGTTTTTTGCTTCTTTTTTCCAAAAAAGAAGCGCTTTCTTCTCGCCCTGCCTGCGCCAACTGCACTTGACCAAATCGTTTCCTCACCATCATCATACGAGTCTCAGGCACGGAGGAACCCATGGCCCAAATCAATCTCACGGTGAACGGCAAACCGGCGCACGCCGAGGTCGAATCCCGCACGCTGCTCGTCGAGCTCATCCGCGATCATCTCCACCTCACCGGCACCCATGTCGGCTGCGACACCAGCCAGTGCGGCGCCTGCGTCGTCTCGGTCGATGGCAAATCGGTGAAATCCTGCACCATGCTCGCGGTCCAGGCCGAAGGCGCGCACATCACCACCATCGAAGGCCTCGCCCGCGCGGATGGCACGCTCCACCCGATGCAGGAGATGTTCCGCGAACATCACGGCCTGCAATGCGGCTTCTGCACCCCCGGCATGGTCATGAGCGGGATCGACCTTGTGGAATCCCACCCCGAAGGCCTCACCGAACAGCAGATCCGTGAAGGCCTTGAGGGCAATATCTGCCGCTGCACCGGCTATCACAACATCGTCAAAGCCATCGCCGCCGCCTGGCCGCTGATGCACGAAAAGCAACTGCCGCAAGCCGCCGAATAAAGAGCGCGCCGCGACCACCGCACCGGTATCATCCGGTGCGGCCACGATAATTCGGGAGAATATCCATGAACGACATGTCAAATCCGGTGATCATCAAGGGTGGCATCGGCGATTCCCCCAAGCGCACCGAAGACCACCGCTTCCTCTCCGGCCACGGCCGCTACACCGACGACATCAACCGCCCCGGTCAGGCCCACGCCGTCTTCAAACGGTCGGACGTCGCGCACGGCACCTTGAAATCGATCGACACTGCCGCCGCCCGCGCCATGCCCGGCGTGATCGCCATCTTCACCGGGGAGGACATCGCAAGGGCCGGCCTCGGCGGCGTCCCCTGCGGCTGGCAGCTCCACAGCAAGGACGGCTCCCCGATGATCGAGCCGCCTCACCCCATCCTCGCCCAGGGCCAGGTCCGCTACGTGGGCGACGCCATCGCCATGGTCATCGCCGAAACCACCGAACAAGCCAAGGACGCCGCCGAAGCCCTGGTCATCGACATCGAAACCCTCCCCGCCGTCGCCACCATCCGCGCCGCAATCGCCGAAGGCGCGCCGCTGGTCCATGACGATGCCAAAGGCAATGTCTGCTTCGACTGGCACATCGGCGACAAGGACGCGGTGGAAGCCGCCTTCGCCACCGCCCACAAAATCGCGAAGATCGACGTCGTCAACAACCGCCTGATCCCCAACCCGATGGAACCCCGCGCCGCCATCGGCGAGTTCGATCAATCCTCCGGCGACCACACGCTCTACACCACCAGCCAGAACCCGCACGTTATCCGCCTGCTGATGGGCGCCTTCGTCCTGCACATCCCCGAACACAAGCTCCGCGTCGTCGCCCCCGATGTCGGCGGCGGCTTCGGCGCCAAGATCTTCCACTACATCGAGGAAGCCGCCGTCACCTGGGCCGCCGCCCAGATCAACCGCCCGGTGAAATGGACCTGCGAACGCGGCGAAGCCTTCATCACCGACGCGCACGGCCGCGACCACGTCACCCACGCCGAACTCGCCATGGCGGAAGACGGTAAATTCCTCGCCCTGCGCGTCAAAACCATGGCGAATATGGGTGCCTATCTCTCCACCTTCGCCCCCTCGGTGCCGACCTACCTCTCCGCCACCCTCCTCGCCGGCGTCTACACCACCCCGGCCATCTACGGCGAAGTCAAAGCCATCTTCACCAACACCGTCCCGGTCGACGCCTATCGCGGTGCCGGCCGCCCGGAAACCACCTTCCTGCTCGAACGCCTCGTCGATGTCGCCGCCGAAGTCATGGCCATGGACCGCGTCGCGATCCGCCGCCGCAATTTCATCCCGGCCGACGCCTACCCCTACCAGACCCCGGTCGCCCTGATGTACGACAGCGGCAACCACGAAGCGACGCTCGCCCGCTGCATGGAACTGGCCGACTGGTCCGGCTTCGAATCCCGCCGCGCCGAAGCCGCCTCACGCGGCAGGCTCCGCGGCATCGGCATGTCCACCTACCTCGAAGCCTGCGGCATCGCCCCCTCCGCCGTCGCCGGTGCCCTCGGTGCCCGCGCCGGGCTCTACGAAGTCGCCAATATCCGCGTCCACCCGACCGGCTCGGTCACCGTCTTCACCGGCACCCACAGCCACGGCCAGGGCCACGAAACCACCTTCGCCCAATTGGTCGCGGACCAGCTCGGCATCCCCTTCGAATCGGTCGAGATCGTCCATGGCGACACCGCCAAAATCCCCTTCGGCATGGGCACCTACGGCAGTCGCTCCCTCGCGGTCGGCGGTTCCGCCATGGTCAAGGCGATGGATAAAATCATCGCCAAAGGCAAAAAAATCGCCGCCCATCTGATGGAGGCCTCACCAGACGACATCGAATTCAAGGACGGCAAATTCACCGTCACCGGCACCGACAAATCCAAAGCCTTCGCCGAGATCGCCATCACCGCCTACGTCCCCCACAACTACCCGATCGAGGAGATCGAACCCGGCCTCGATGAAACCGCCTTCTACGACCCGAAAAACTTCACCTTCCCCGGCGGCTGCCACATCTGCGAAGTCGAGATCGACCCCGAAACCGGCGTCCTCAAGCTGATCAACTTCACCGCGGTCGACGATATCGGCCGCGTCATCAACCCCATGATCGTCCACGGCCAGGTTCACGGCGGCGTCACCCAGGGCATCGGCCAGGCCCTGCTCGAACACGCCATCTACGACGAAACCGGCCAGCTCCTGTCCGGCTCGCTGATGGACTACACCATGCCGCGCGCCGATAATCTCGTGAACTTCAAAATCGGTACCGAATCCACCCTATGCACCCACAACCCGCTCGGGGCCAAAGGTGTCGGCGAAGTCGGCGCCATCGGCAGCCCGCCCGCCGTCATCAACGCCGTCGTCAACGCACTCCGCGATTACGGCGTCACCCATATCGACATGCCGGCCACCGCGCAGAAAATCTGGTCGATCATCAATGCCGGCCCCACCCGCCGGGCCGCCGAATAACCCGCATCGCTCAACGGAGATCCGAACATGTACGATTTCACCT
>NZ_JBMFGY010000053.1:0-19815 GCF_049977125.1 Acidiphilium sp.
TGACGCGGATCTATCTGCGTCTCACCGCCTGAAATCGCGCGAAAGCATAACGCTCTAAAGCCGTCATGCTCCAGCGCGCGACCTGGAAGCCAGCGTTATTCCGCCGCCTGTGCCGCTGCCTGGCTCTGGGTGGCCTTGGCGAGCGCGGCCTCGGCCTGCAATGCCGCCGCGCGCCGTTCGACCAGATCCACGACGTGATCGATCATGGCATCGCCCTCGATCGTGTGGTCGGTCTTGCCCGCCGCATAGATCATATGCCGCCCGTTGCCGCCGCCGGTCACGCCGAGGTCGGTCATCAGCGCCTCACCCGGCCCGTTCACGACGCATCCGATGATCGAGAGGGTGATCGGCGTCTCGATATGGGCCAGCCGGTCTTCCAGCTTCGCCACCGTGTCGATCACGTTGAAACCCTGGCGCGCGCAGGACGGGCAGGAAATGATCCGCACGCCGCGGTGGCGGATGCCCAATGATTTCAGAATATCCCAGCCGACCAGAACCTCTTCCTCAGGTTCGGCCGAGAGCGAGACCCGCATGGTGTCGCCGATGCCGGCCCAGAGCAGCGAGCCCAGCCCGATCGACGATTTAACCGTTCCGGTGCGCCGGCCACCCGCTTCGGTGATGCCGATATGGAGCGGATGATCGCACACCTCCGCCAGCTGCTGGTAGGCCGCAACCGCCATGAACACATCCGAGGCCTTCACGCTGATCTTGAATTCGTGGAAATCATGGTCCTGCAGGATCTTGGCGTGTTCGAGCGCCGATTCCACCAGGGCCTCCGGGTTCGGTTCGCCGTATTTTTCAAGCAGATGCCGCTCCAGCGACCCGGCATTGACCCCGATGCGGATCGAACAGCCGTAGTCACGCGCGGCGGTGACCACCTCGCGCACCCGATCGGCGCTGCCGATATTGCCGGGGTTGATCCGCAGGCAGGCCGCGCCGGCCTTGGCGGCCTCGATCGCGCGCTTGTAATGAAAATGAATATCCGCGACGATCGGCACATTGACCTGGCGCACAATATCCGCGAGCGCGGCGGTCGCGGCTTCATCAGGGCAGGAGACCCGCACGATATCGACCCCGGCGCGTTCGGCGCGGTGGATCTGCGCCACCGTCGCGGCGACATCGTCGGTCAGCGTATTCGTCATGGTCTGCACCGTGACCGGCGCATCGCCGCCGACCTTGACGGGTCCCACGCTGATCTGGCGGGATTTGCGGCGGGAGATCATCTGATATTCACGATAATTCATGGCGAGCTTTCGCGTTAAGGGGCCGGGGTGGCGGCGGATTGTGGCGGCGCGGTACCCGATGCTGGCGGGGGGCCGGCCGCGGCGGCGGGTGCGGCGGGGGTAAGCGGGATTTTCCGTATCACGGCGCCATCGGAGCCGAGCGGCGTTCCGGCGACGCCGTTATGCACCAGCACGGTGCCGCCGGCATTGCCCGTGGTGAGGGTCAGGCCCGGCTCATCGGGAACCGGCCAGGTGTCGCCCGCCTTCAGCACCCGGCTGAACAGAATGGTGCCGGTCGGTCCTTGCACCTGCACCCAGCTATTGGCCGTGGCGCTGATCACCAGAGGGTTGCGCGCCGTCGTTGCCGCGGCCGATGCGGTCTGATCCGGGCTGGTCGGGCTGGTCGGGGATGGTGATGTTGAGGCCGTCGCCAGCGCGCTGCTGCCGGGCAGGGGGGGCGAAGCAACGCTGCTCGTGCCGGTCGTCGCCGCGCCGGTGGGCGGCGATGCGGCGGGGGCTGATGGCGGCTGCGGCGATGCCGACGATACTGGCGCCAGGGCAGGTGTCGCAGCACTCGCCATCGCTGATGGCGGGGCGGCCTGCGTGGCGGCGGGGGTCGGCGTCAGGACCACGGGCTTCGATGCCGGTTTCGGCACCGGTGGTTTCGGCACCGCCAGCGGCGCCAGCCGGGCCGGCACGGCGGGGACCATCTGCGCCATTTTCAGCTCATGCTCGGAATGGCGATACCAGAGAAAATAGGCCCCGATCCCGATCACCGCGACCAGGAACACAATGGCGCCCGGCGGCACCGCCCGGTCGGGCACCGGCTCAGGAAACGTCAGATGCGGCTGCTTGGGCTTGGTCATGCCTTCGGCGCGAAACCGGCGCAGGATTTCCTCGGGGTCGAGCCCCATCGTCTCGGCGTAGGAGCGGATGAAGCCGGCGGCATAGGCCGGGGCGGGCAGGGCGGCCAGATCGCCCGCCTCGATCGCTTCGAGAAACGGCAGCCGGATTTTCAGCCGCGCCGCCAGATCCGGCAATTTCCAGCCCAGCCGCTCGCGCACGCCGCGCAGCTCGTTTCCCACCCGCGCGGGACCGCTGAGGCCGGAGCCCTGATAGTCAGGGATCGCCATGTCATTGTCGCGGCTGCCGTTCATACTGTTCATCGCAGACATCACCCGTACGTCCACCACCAAGGGCGTCGGCGGCGCATCGTCATTGCCAATCAAGATATTCATCTACCCCGAACCGTTCAGATCGGCAAACCATGTTCGCGCGCCCACGCGATCAACGGCTCGCGCAGCGAGCCCCCCGCGGCGCCAGCGCGGCGCAATTCGCGCAGCACCGGTCGCATCGTGGCCAGATCGGTCGCGGCGAGCAACGCCTTGACCGGCAGGATCGAGGTGCCGGCCATCGACAGCGTATTGACCCCGATGGCAGCGAACACCAGCGCGTCGAGCGGCCGCCCCGCCGCTTCGCCACAGATCGAAAATCCAACCTCCTCCTCGCCGCAGGCCGCCGCCAGACCCTCGATCAATTCCAGCACGGGCGCCGAGAGAACGTCATAGCGTCCCGCGAGTTTCGGTGTCCCCCGATCGGCCGCGAACAGAAACTGCATCAGATCATTGGTGCCGAGCGAGATGAAATCCGCCTCGGCCAGCAATCCCGGCAATTGGAACAGCAATGCCGGCACTTCGAGCATGGTGCCGACCTCGATTTCGGTCGGCTTGTCGATCAGCTTGGCGGCCTCGGCGTCCAGCAGGTCACGCGCGGCGCGAAACTCCGCCACCGTCGCCACCATCGGAAACATCACCGACAGCCGGTGTCCGGCCGCCCCCATCAAAAGCGCGCGCAGCTGCTTGCGCAGGATCGCCGGCCGATCCAGCCCGACCCGCAGCGAGCGCCAGCCCATCGCCGGGTTTTCCACCACCTCATCCGCCTCGCCCGGCAGCATTTTATCCGCGCCCAGATCGAGCGTGCGGAACACCACGCGCTGCCCGCCGGCGCGTTCGATCACCCGCCGGTAATCGGCGGCCTGCGCCGCGACGCCCGGCACCCGTGCCGCCGCCAATGCTGCAATTTCAGTCCGGTACAGCCCGATCCCCTCCGCCCCGGTACGCGCCAGCTGATCGAGTTCGAACGCGAGGCCGACATTCAGCATCAACGTCAGCCGGGTACCGTCGATCGTCATCGCCGGCCGGTCACGATACACGCTCAACTCGGCGGCACGCGAGGAACGAGCCGCGAGCGCACGGTCGTACAGCGCGATCACTTCCGGGTCCGGCCGCAGGATCAAGGCGCCGGATTCCGCATCGAGCAGAACATCATCGCCCTGTTGCGCCGCCTCGGTCGCGCCCGCCTCGACCGCCAGGGCGGGAATCTCAAGCGCGCGCGCCAGAATCGCGGCGTGCCCGCCCGCGCTCGCCTCCTCGATCGCCACCCCGGCAATCCCGCGCCGGTGCCAGTCCAGCAATTCCGCCGGTCCCAGCCGCCGCACGATCAGGATCATCCCGCCGGCATCGTCGGGCTTGGCGGTGCCGGCGCCCAGGGCGGTCAGCATCCGCTCGATCATGTCCTCGACATCGGCCAGCCGCTCGCGCAGATACGGATCGGCGATCTTGCGCATCCGCCGCCGCAATTCCGATCCCACCTGATCGACCGCGGCTTCCGCCGTCAGCCCGTCGTTGATCGCGCTACGCACCCGCTCGATCCAGCCGGTCCCCTGCGAGATCAGCCGATACGCCTCAAGCACCTCGCGCGTGGCGTGACCCTTCGGCATATGCTCGGCCATCAGACTATCGAGCGATCGTTCGGCGTCGGCCATCGCCTGATCGAGCCGGACGAGTTCGCGCCCCGGATCATCGGCCAGAACATGGCGCGCGCCGGTCGAACGGCCGAACGGCAGGGCAATGCCGCGCACAATGCCGGAGGCCAGCGGATGGCCCGCATACCGCCGCGAGAGCTGATCACCCAGACCACCGGCCGGAATATTGGCAGCCCCCTGTGCTGAGAGAATCTCGCCCAGCAGCATCGCGAGGGTCGAGATCGTTTCGGCCTCCATCGGCGAATAGATCCGCGGATCGGTGCTCTGCACCGCGATCACCCCGAGCGTGCGCCCCGCCCGCCGGATCGGCACCGCCAGCATCGAGGCGTAGCGCTCCTCGCCGGTTTCCGGCCGATAGGCGAATTCCGGGTGATTCTGCGCATCAGGCAGGTTCATCAACTCGCCCTTGGCCGCGGCAAGACCAATGATCCCCTCGCCGACGCGCAGGCGCGTGCGCCCGACCGCGCCGATCCGCAACCCATGGGTGGCGGCGAGTTCGAGCATTTCGCCCGGCCGCGCGACATAGATCGAGCAGACCTCCAGGCTGAGTTCGCTCGCGATCAGTTCCGTCAGCTCCGCCAGGCTGGAATTGCCGGCGGCCAGCCGCTCGCGCAGCTTCGCGAACAATCGCCGCGCCGCTGCGAGCGGTTCGTCGATTGCGCTGGACACGGGATCAGGCAGCGTGGCTTCGGGCATCCGGCGAATTGTTCATGCTGCGGGCGGTATAGGCGGCCTCGGCCTGGCCGATCAGCTCGGCGATGATCGCGGCGACCGGCTGGATTTCGGTCACCATCCCGACCGACTGCCCCGCCATCACCGATCCCTGCTCGACATCCCCCTCAATCACCGCGCGCCGCAGCGCCCCGGCCCAGAAATGCTCGATCGAAAGCTGCGCCGCCTCCCTGGTCAACTCGCCGTCCTGAAACCGCTTCAGCGTCGCCGCCTGATGCGCCAGGAAATTCCGCGTCCCGTCATTGGCCAGACCACGCACCGGAATCACCGGAAACTGCGGATCGAGCTGCACCGAGGGCACCGCATCGCGCGCATTCGCCCGGATGAACGCCGCCTTGAAATTCGCATGTGCAATGCTCTCGCTCGCCGCGGCGAACCGCGTGCCGAGTTGCACGCCCGACGCCCCCATTTCCAGAAACGCCAGAATCGCCTCGCCCCGCCCGATCCCGCCGGCGACGAACACCGGCACCTCGCGGATCACCGGCAGAATTTCCTGCGCCAGCACGGTCAGCGACACCGGGCCGATATGCCCGCCGGCCTCGGAGCCTTCGATCACCAGCGCATCCGCCCCGGATTTGATCAGCCGCTTCGCCAGCACCAGAGCCGGCGCGAAACAAACCAGCTTCGCCCCGCTGTCGCGCACCGCCCGCACCGCCGCACCCGACGGCACGCCGCCGGCCAGCACCACATGGCCGATCTCATGGCGGATGCACACCTCGATCAATTCGAGCAGTTGCGGATGCATCGTGATCAGATTGACCCCGAACGGCTTGCGCGTCAGCGCCTTGGTCGCGGTGATTTCGGCATCGAGCAGGGCCGGGTTCATCGAACCGCAGGCGATCACGCCGAACCCGCCCGCGTTGGAAATCGCCGAGACCAGATGCCGCTCGCTCACCCAGCTCATCGCCCCGCCCATGATCGCGGTCTCGGTGCCGAGGAAGGCACAGCCGCGCGCCCAGAGATGACCCAGAATACCCATCAGACCACGTCCAACCCATAGGCGGTATGCAGCGCCCGCACCGCCAACTCGGTATATTCGGCGGCGATCAGCACGCTCACCTTGATCTCGCTGGTCGAGATCACGAGAATATTGATCCCCCGCCCGGCGAGCGCGCGAAACATCGTCCCCGCCACCCCGGCATGGCTGCGCATCCCGACCCCCACCACCGAAATCTTCGCGACATCCGCATCGATCGAAAGCTCGGCATACTGGATTTCGTCATGCATCGACTCAAGCACCGCCCGCGCGCGCGGCAGTTCGGTCTTGTTCAGCGTGAACGTCATATCGGTCGTGCCATCCTCGGAGACGTTCTGCACGATCATATCGACATTGATGCTCGCCTCGGCCAGCGGCCCGAACACCGACGCCGCAACCCCCGGCCGGTCCGGCACCCGCCGGATGGTGACTTTCGCCTCATCCCGCGAATAGGCGATGCCGGCGACGATTTCCTGTTCCACGATCTCATCCTCATCAACGACCAGGGTTCCCTCTGCGTCCGAAAAACTGGAGAGGACCTGAACCCGCACGCGTTCCTTCATCGCCAGCTCGACCGACCTTGTCTGCAACACCTTGGCACCGACCGAAGCCAGCTCCAACATCTCCTCATAGGTGATGGCGGCAAGTTTACGCGCCTTGCGCACGATCCGCGGATCGGTGGTGTAGATCCCGTCGACATCGGTATAAATGTCGCACCGATCCGCCCCGATCGCCGCCGCCACCGCGACCGCCGAGGTATCCGACCCGCCGCGCCCCAGCGTCGTGATCCGCTTGTCCGGCCCAATCCCCTGAAACCCCGCGATCACCGGTACCTGACCCGCCTGCATCCGCCGGATCAGCTCCGCCCCGTCGATCGAATTGATCCGCGCCTTGCCGTGCTGCCCATCGGTCGCCACCGGGATCTGCCAGCCGGTCCAGGACCGCGCCTCGACCCCAAGCGTCTGCAACGCGATCGCGAGCAACCCCACCGTCACCTGCTCGCCGGTCGCCACCACCGTGTCATATTCCCGCGCGTCATACAGAGGCGACAAATCCTGGCACCACGCCACGAGCTGGTTGGTCGCCCCCGCCATCGCCGAGGTCACCACGGCCACTTCATCCCCCGCATCCACCGCGCGTTTCACCCGCGCCGCGACATTGCGAATCCGCTCCAGATCGGCGACCGATGTGCCGCCGAATTTCATCACGATACGCGCCATAACGATCCGTTCGTTGCCGTGGAAATCTTGCCGGCGCTCCCGGCACGCTTGCCGCTTCGCCCCCGCGCGCTCACATAACGGGCGAGGCGGCAGAGAGCAATGCGAGGACGCATGAACACCATGGCACGACAATCATCCGCCGACCCGAGCGAGGTCGGCAAATTCGACGCTCTGGCCAGCCGCTGGTGGGACCGGTCAGGCCCGATGCGCCCGCTCCACGCCATGAATCCCGCCCGCGCCGCCTGGATCATGCAGCGAATCCGCGCCCAATACGCCACCGGGCCGGTCCGTCTGCTCGATGTCGGCTGCGGCGCCGGTCTCCTCTCCGAAAGCCTTGCCCGCGCGGGCTGCCGCGTCACCGGCATCGATGCCGCGCCCGAGACCATCGAGGTCGCCCGCGCCCATGCGGCGGCTCAGGGTCTGACCATCACCTACCGCGCAGCCGAAACCACCGATCTGCGCGCCGAAGGACTCCGGTTCCCGGTCATCACCGCGCTCGAAGTGATCGAACACGTGCCCGACCCGCAGGGCTTCCTCAACGACCTCGCCGCCCTGCTCGAACCCGGCGGCCTCCTCTTCATCTCGACGCTGAACCGCACCGCGCAATCCTTCGCCATCGCCAAACTCGGCGCCGAATATCTCCTCCGCCTGCTCCCGGTCGGCACCCACGCCTGGTCGCGCTTCATCACCCCCGGCGAACTCGCCATCCTGTGCCGTAACGCCGGACTTTGCCTGAGCGACATCGCCGGCCTGGTGCCCACCCCCCTGACCGGCGGCTTCCGCGCCGCGCGCAATCTGTCGGTGAACTATATCGCGCTCGCGCGGAACTGATTGCTGCCCGCCCTCACGCCGCCCGGGGCGGGAGATGGCTCTGGCACAAGCCGATCAACCCCTTCAGCAGCGTCACCGGGTCAGGCGGGCATCCCGGTATCCGCAGATCGACCGGCAATAACCGATCGAGCGCCCCCGCGCAGGCGGGGCTGTCAGCGAATAATCCGCCGCTGCAGGCGCAGTCGCCGATCGCGACGACGAATTTCGGCGCCGGCATCGCCTGATACGTCAAATGCAGCGCCTCGCGCATAGTGCTGGTGGTCGGCCCGGTCACCATCAGCACATCGGCATGGCGGGGCGAGGCGACGAATTTCAGCCCGAATCGCTCCAGATCATAAAAGGCGTTGCTCAGCGCGATGATTTCCAGCTCGCAGCCATTGCACGACCCGGCATCGACCTCGCGGATCGACAGCGAGCGCCCCAGAAGCTGCCGGGCGACGCGGTCGAGTTCCCCCGCCAGCGCCGCTTTTTCCGCGTCGGTCACCAGCGGCGGCGGTTCGGTCAGCTTGCCGCGAAACAGACTCTCGATCAGGGTTTTGCGCATGGGAACCTACAGGTCGCAGCCGGAATAACTCGGGTTGAACGATTTATTGCAGAGCGGAAAATCCGCGACGATATTGCCCTCGATCGCGGTCTCCAGCGCCGGCCAGAAAAACCACGACGGATCGCGCAGCATCACATCCTCGACCAGACCGCCCCGCAGCCGGACATGGGCGAAAATATCGCCGCGAAACCCTTCGATCAGCGCATGGCCGGTGCGGGCGCTGGACGTCTCCGGCAGGGTGATCCGCAGCGCGCCTTGCGGCAGGCCCGCCAACAGCTCGAGGATCAGCGCGATGCTCTGATCCAGCTCCGCGACGCGCAGCCGGATTCGCGCATCGACATCGCCGGCGGTGAACCCCGGCACGGCAAGGGTCATCGGATCATAGGGCGGGTAGGGCGCATCGCGCCGCGCGTCGAAATCCTGGCCCGAGGCGCGGCCAACATAGCCGCCGCAGCCGAGCCGTTGGGCGATCGCCGGGTCGAGCCGCCCGCTGGTCACCACGCGATCCTGCAACGAAGCGGTCTTTTCATAGAGTTCGAACAAACGCCCCCACGGCGCGCGCAACGCGGCGAGCGTGGTTTGGATCAGCAGGGCGTCGGCCTCGGCCAGATCGGCCGCGACCCCGCCGGGGATGATCCGGTCCATCATCAGCCGATGACCGAAACATGTGGCGGACAGGCGCAATACCCGTTCGCGCAGCACGGCGGTCAGCGCGTTCATCAGCGGAAACCCGCTGTCGTTGCAGATCGCGCCGATGTCGCCGAAATGATTGGCCAGGCGTTCAAGCTCGGCCATGATGCCGCGCAGCGCGGCGGCGCGCGGCGGTGGCGCGATGCCGAGCGCCTGCTCCACCGCGCGGGCGAAGGCGAAGGCGTAGCCCACCGTCGAATCGCCGGAAATCCGCCCCGCCAGCAGCGCCGCATGATCGATCGTCCGGCCCCGCATCAACCCGATCGTGCCCTTATGGGCATAGCCGAGCCGCGCCTCGAGCCGCACGATAGTGTCGCCATTGACCGAGAACCGGAAATGCCCCGGCTCGATCGTGCCGGCATGCACCGGGCCGACCGGAATTTGATGAACCCCCGCCCCGCTCACCGGTTTGAACGCATAGGCGCCGCGATGATCGAGCCAGGGCCGCGGGTCCGGCGCGCCATCGGCGATCAGCCCGTGCAGGTCGCACAAGGCCCGTTCCATCAGGCCCGCCCCCGGATGATGCCGCGCGATCGAGGGGAAATGCCCCGCATCGGCCATCAGGCTGAGCACGCTCACCGCCCCCGATCCGCGGGGCCGCCCGGCCAGATGCACCACGCGCCCATCGCCCGCCGGCTCGGCCCAGAGGGCAACGAACACCGACTCCCCGCGCGCCAGATCGGCCGCGGCGTCCTGCCAGCTGGTTTGATCGACCATCATCGCCATCTCATCCCAACAAGGTCGCGACATGGGCAAACCAGGCATATAAAAACGCCGGCATCGCGATGCCGATCAGCAGCACGATGCCGAGATGCAGAAAAATCGGCACCGACGAGGCGGTGATCGCATGCGACCCCTCGCTCGGCTCACCGAAACACACCGAGGTCATCCGCAGCAACAGCGCGCCGAACGCGAGCAGAATGCCCAACCCCAGCAGCACCGCCAGCACCGGCGCCTGTGCGAAGGTCGAGGTGATCAGCAGGAATTCCGAGGTAAAAATACCGAACGGCGGCAGCCCGGCGATGGCGGCGACCCCGGCCACCAGAGTCCAGCCGAGCAGCGGGTGGCTTTTGGTCAGGCCGGTGATCGCCGCGATCTTCTGGGTGCCCTTGGCCTGCGCGATATGCCCGACCGAGAAGAAAATCGCGGATTTGGTCAGCGAGTGCATCATCATTTGCAGCAATCCCGCAATATTGCCGAGCGGCCCGCCAATGCCGAAGGCGAAGGCGATGATGCCCATGTGCTCGATCGAGGAATAGGCGAACATGCGTTTGATGTCGCGCCGCCGATACAGCATGATCCCGGCGAAAAACAACGAAAGCAGCCCGACCCCGATCATCAGGATACCCGGCTCGATCGTCGCATGACTCATCGCCAGCAACACCTTGAACCGCAGGATCGCATAGAGGGCGACATTGAGCAGCAGCCCCGACAGCACGGCCGAAATCGGCGTCGGCCCCTCGGCATGGGCATCGGGCAGCCAGGCATGCATCGGCACCAGCCCGGCCTTGGTGCCATAGCCGATCAGCAGGAAAATGAACCCCACATTCAGCAGCGCCGGGTCGAGCCTTGCGGCATGGCCCAGCAGATTGGTCCATTGCATCGCCCCCATGCCGACGCCGAGCACCGGCTTGGCCGCCAGATAGATCAGGATGGTGCCGAACAGCGCGAGCGCGATGCCGACGCTGCCGAGAATGAGATATTTCCACGACGCCTCGATCGAGGCGGGGGTGCGATAAATCCCCACCATCATCACGGTCGAAAGCGTCGCGAGTTCGACGCCGAACCACATCAGCCCCAGATTGTTGGTGATCAGCGCGAGGTTCATCCCCACCATCATCACCTGATACATCGCATGATAGAACCGCAGATACCGCGGCGTCAGATGCCCGGTCTGTAATTCATGCGCGATATAGCTCGCGCTGAACACGCTGGTGGTGAAACCGACGAAGCCGTTCAGCAGCAGGAACACGATGTTCAGATCATCGATCAGGAACAGCGTGCCCGGCGCCGGCCGGTGCCAGAGCAGCACGCAGGACGCGGCGATGGTGAGGAAACTCGCGGCCACATTGATCCGCGAGGCCAGCCGCCACGCCGGCACCACCGCAAGCACCATCGCCGCCACCGCCGGAATGGCGATGGTGGCGATCACCGCGTCGAACGCCACGCCGCTCATGAAACCTCTCCGCGAAACGCATCGAGGGCGGTGCTGTCCACCGTGTCGAATCGCTCGCGAATGCGGAACAGAAACACCCCGATCACGATAAAGGCGATCAGGATCGAGAAAGCGACGCTGATCTCCACCACCAGCGGCATCCCCTGCGCCCCGGCGGCGGCCAGGATCAGGCCGTTTTCCAGCGACATGAACCCCGCGATCTGGCTCACCGCGTTGCGCCGCGTCACCATCATCAGCATGCCGAGCAAAATCACCGAGAGCGCGAGCGCCACATCCTCGCGCGCCAGCGCATCGGCATGGGCGGCGGTCCGCAGCATCACCACCATCGATAACGCAACCAGCCCGATCCCGCCCAGCATGGTCAGGCTGATCCCGCCGACCGCCTCGACCTGACGATGAATCCCGAGCCGCTCGACCATCCGGTGCAACGCGATCGGAATGACGATCGCCTTGAACCCGAGTGCCAGTCCGGCGGTGATGTAAAGCTCGGGCGCGTGCTGGATATAGGCCTGCCATCCCACGGCGAGGCCGAGCACGGCGGCATGCAGCGCCAGCACGTTGATCACCGAGGACAGCCGGTCCTGATACAGCATCATGAAACTCACCAGCACCAGCGCGCCGGCCAGCACATGGGCGATGCTCAGCGAGGTTGCCGGCGAGATCAGGGACATCACATGATCCATCACAAACTGGCCGATACAAACAACAGCAGCGTGCCCAGCAACCCGAGCATCAGGGCGGCGCCGAGGAAATTCGGCACCCGGAAGACGCGCATCTTGGCGATCGCGGTCTCGAAAATCGCGAGCAATACCGAACCGATCGTCAGCTTCGCCAGATAGGCGAGCAGCCCGAGCAGCAATGCCCAGGGCAGGGCGCCGGGGCCGGCGATCGCGATCGGTGCAAAAATACACGCGATCAGCGACAGATACAGCGTGAGCTTGAGCGCGTGGGCAAGCTCGATCAGCGCCAGATGCCGCCCGGAATATTCCAGCACCATCGCCTCATGCACCATGGTCAGTTCCAGATGGGTCGCGGGATTATCGACCGGAAACCGCCCGGTCTCCGCCAGCGACACGATCACCAGCGCCACCAGCCCCATCGCCAGCGACAGGCGCAACCCCTGTGTGCCGCCATGCATGAACGTCGCGATCACCGACAACTGGCTCGATCCGGCCACCAGCGCCACGGTGAACACAATCATCAGCATCGCCGGTTCGGCGAGCGAGGCGAACATCGCCTCGCGGCTCGCCCCCAGACCGCCGAACGCGGTGCCGATGTCGAGCGCGGCCAGCATCTGGAAAAACCGCGCCGTGCCGAGCAGCGCCACGATCACGATCAGGTCGCCCGACCATGAAAACAGCAGATTGGTGCCAAAACTCGGCACCAGCGAGGCCGATACCCAGGTCGTCGCGAAAATCAGATAGGGCGCGGCGCGAAATATCCATGACGCATCGGTGGCGACGATCGAGTCTTTGCCGATCAGCTTGGCCAGATCGCGATAGATCTGCAAGACCGGCGGCCCGGCCCTTCGTTGCAGCCGCGCCTTCAGCACCCGCACGCCCCCCGCGAGCAGCGGCGCCAGCGCGAGCATCAGCGCCATCTGGAAAAATTGCAGCAGCAACGGCGTGATCAACCCCATAGCGCGATCCAGGCGAGCAGGGCGACCAGCGCCATGAACACGAAGGCGAGATAGCGCCGGATGGTCAGGAACTGCAGCCGGTTCGCCCGGTCGGCGATCCAGCCGATCCCGCCGACCAGCGGCGTATAAATCACGCCCCAGGCCGGATCGGTCCAGCGCAGGCCAAGCCGGGCAGGGGTCATCTCCCCCGGTGGCGGCATCACCACATCATCGCGCGCGCGAAACACCACGGCGGCGAACACCCGGCGGATCGGCTGGGCGAAGCCCGACGGCGAATATTGCGTCACCAGCGTGCCCGAAGGCGGGCCGAACTCCTGATAGCCGCAGCCCCAGGCCGGCGCGCGGCGGGTGATGCGCGAGCCGAACCGGCGCAGCGCCAGCGCGGCCGCGCCGGCGCTGATCGCAATGAACATCGCGATCAGCAGCGGATCATACGAACTCTGGCTGGCCCTGACCGGAATGATCGTCAACCACGACAAACCCGCCTGCGTCGGCACGCGCGCGCCGAGCAATTCATGCGTCACCGGCGCAAACAAATCGATCACCAGCCCCGGCAGCAGACCGGCGGCGACGCACAGCGCCGCCAACCCGATCATCGCGGCGCGCGAGAGGGCGTCGGTCTCCTGCGCGGTGGCGGCACGCGCGCTGCGCGCCCGGCCGAGATAGGCGATGCCGAACAACCGCACGAAACAGGCCGAGGCAAACGCGGCGGCCAGCGCCACCAGCGCGCCGATCGCCGGCACCGCCAGTTTCAAACCAAATTGCGGCAGCGCCGGGCTCAGCAGGATCGCCTGCAACAGCAGCCATTCCGAGGCGAACCCGTTGAGCGGCGGCAGCGCCGCGATCGCCATCGCCGCGATCAGCATCGGCACCGCGCTGATCTTCATCCGATGGATCAGCCCGCCCAATTGCCCCAGATCGCGCGTGCCGGTGGCGTGCTGGATCGCGCCCGCGCCAAAAAACAGCGTCGATTTGAACAGCATGTGGTTCATCGCATGAAACAGCGCCGCCGCCAGCGCCAGCGCCGCGGCGACCATCATGCCATCGGCCTTGAACGCCAGCGCGAGGCCCAGCCCGACGAAAATCAACCCGACATTCTCGATCGTGCTATAAGCCAGGATCGTCTTGATATCGTCTTCCATCAACGCATACAGCACGCCGAGCACCGCCGTCACCCCGCCGACCAGCAGCACCACCAGCCCCCACCACCAGGCGGCGGGTCCGGCCAGATCGAACACGATGCGGATGAACGCATAGATCGCCACCTTGGTCATCACCCCGCTCATCAGCGCCGAAACATGGCTCGGGGCGGCGGGATGCGCGCGCGGCAGCCACACATGCAGCGGCACCAGCCCCGCCTTCGACCCCGCGCCGAGCAACGCCAGAATCATCACCGCCGCCCCGGTCCAGGACGCACGATGCATGCTCTGCATGGCGGCGAATGAATAATTGCCCGCCGCCCCCGCGAGCAGGCCGAAACACAGCAGCAGCGCCAGCGTGCCGGCGCTCGCCATCAACAAATAAATAATCCCGGCCCGCCGCGTCTCCGCCTCGGTGTGATGCGCCATCACCAGCGCCCAGGACGCCAGCGACATCACCTCCCAGCACAGCAGAAACCCGTAGGCATCGGCCGCGATCACCACCAGGTTCATCGCCGCCAGAAACACCGGATAGAACGGCAGAATCCGCCACGGCTCATGCTCGTGCCGGCCATAACCGAGCCCGAACAAACTCGCCGCCGCCGCCCCGAGATCCACAATGATCAGAAACGCCGCCGCCAGCGCGTCCATCGAGAAATGCATGCCCAACCGCGGCAGGCCGATCGGCAGCACCACCGCCGTCTCCGGCGCGAGGCCCAACCCCAACTGCGCCACCGAAGCCACCAGCGCCACCAGCGCGACGCCGAGCGATCCGCCATATACCACCACCCGGCCGATCGGCCGGCGGCCAAGCGCCACCCCCGCCCCGCCCAGAACCAGCCACGCCAGCGCGCAGACCAGGATAACCGGGGTCACAACGCGTCACTCCGGAGGCGAACGCCGCGCCCTGCGGCGCCATCCAGCGCATCGCCCGGCCGGATCACGATCACACCGGCGCGATCGAGCGCATCGAGCAGTTTCATCAACGAATCCACATTGCCGCGAATCACCCCGTCGCTGCCCTCCATCCGCTGGATCGTCGGCAACGACAGACCAGCGAGTTCCGCCAGCTCCTTCTGATCAATCCCCAGAAGCGCGCGGGCAGCCTTGAGTTGACCAGCAGAAATCATGTTTCAAACATCAAAAAAACCATAAAAAAATTGATAAACCATTTTTCATCCCGATGCTGTGCCGAATCCACACATCAGCCTTGCTTCCGCCCGGCCCGATGACCCACCCGATCATCGCCGGTCCCGGACATCATTCGTTAAGAATTATACAGCATAGAGTAGGTCACTAACGCTGACAAAACGTCAAAGCGCCAATATCGACCAATTATTAACTAATGATTTGGTTAATAATGTGCAGGAGTCAGCGTATGAGCGGCGTTACCAACCTCACCACCGTCTCGTCAGCCCAACCCGTCCTCAGCCTCGGCGTCACCCTCGCCAGCCCGACCACCGCGCCGCCCGCGCCCACCACGGACGGACACATGGTGTTCGACCTGATCAGCGAACCCGGCACCACGCTCTCAAGTCAGGCGCAAACGGCCCTGACCGCTGCCGCCCAGTATCTCGGCGCGCTGATCCAGGACCCGGTCACCATCACCATCGGCGTCGCGATGACCGATCAAGGTGCGAATGGCGACCTCGCCACCGGCACGCCCGGCTATATCTATGCCCTGCCGCTCGCCCAGGTCGAACAGCATCTCACCGCCAACGACCCCGCGCTCGCGAGCGTCCTGCCCGCAACCCTGCCGAGCGGCGTCTATGGCCAGGTATTCGTCTCGGCATCCGAGGAAAAAGCCTGGGGCCTGCCGACCGGCAATTCCAACCCCTACAACGGCTCGATCACCTTCAACAGTTTCTACACCACCAACGCCAATTACGGCACCGCGATCACCACCGCCAACGCCAACCCCTCGGAGGAGGATTTCGTCGGTGTCGCCCTGCACGAACTCACCCACGCGCTCGGCCGCGTCACCGACAATGTCTCGAAAATCGCCGGCCTCTACGAGTTCGGCCCGCTCAACCTGTTCCGCTTCACCGCCCCCGGCACGCTCGAAATCGCCGGCGCCGATTTTGGCGGCGGTTCCTACAGCGCCGCCCTGCCATATTTCTCCACCAACGATGGTCTGACCGCGCTCGAAACCTTCGCCGGCCCCAGCCATGCCGACTGGAACGCCGCCGTCAGCCGCTACGACGCGCTCAACCTTCAGGCGCCGCTCGGCTTCGCGACAATCTCGGCCAACGACGTCACCATGATGAACGCCCTCGGTTTCGCCATGGTCGCCCCCGGCACCGCGCCGGCGCTCCCGGCCACCATCACCGCCACGCTGGCGAGCGATCTTGCCACCGTGCTCGGCGGCGGCGGCAGCTATCAGGCCACGCTGAACGGCGGCAACGCGGTCACAATCTCCGGCAGCACCACCGCCAAACTCGCCGACCTCGCCGGCACCGACACGATCATCGCCACCGGCTCGGCCTCGGTCTTCGGCTTCAACGCCATCGGCTATGCCGGACAGATCGATTTCATCAACGCCTCGAGCGCCCCGGTCTCCCTCGTCGACAATGAGGGATCGGTCACCATGAGCGGCGGCGCCGGCGGCGGCACCGTCACCGGCGGCACCGCCGGCAACAACTCGATCATCGGCGGCAGCGGCGCGCTGTTCGCCACCGGCGGCGGCACCAACTCCCTGGTCATCGTCAATTCCGCGCAGACCAACTACCTCTTCGCCGGCGTCGGCAACGAAACCCTGATCGCCAATCCCGGCACCGGCACCAATTTGTTCGACTGCAATCCCGGCGCCGCCGGCGACCTGATGATCGCCAACGGCGCCGGCACCCAATATTTCTTCGGCAGCGCCGGCACTGCCACCATCACCGGCTCCACCATCCCCGGCGCCACCAACATCTTCTTCATGGGCTCATCGCTCGGCGGCGCCAGCGCGGTGGTGACCAATTTCGGCCAGATCACCGGCACGATCGACACGACCGACAACGCCGTGATCCAATCCGTCGCCAACACCACCTATGCCGGGGCCGCCGGCGCGCTGATCACCTTGAACGATGGCACAAGGATCACCCTTCTCGGTGTGCAATCGAACAGCCTGACCTACACGATCGGCGGCACCAGCGTCACCTGAACCTCACCCAACCGGCTTGATCCCCAGCGCCGTCAGCATCGCCTGTCGCACCGCGGCATCGGCCAGAATATCCTCGATCAGCTGCGGCCAGGGCAGCCGCGCCCGCCGCACCGCCTCATCCAGAGTCAGCGCGATCGGCGATTGCGGCTCGGTGCGCCGGAAAAACGCGGCAATCTCGCTCAATTGCGCCAGCGCATCCTCGCGCGTCCGCACCCCCCCCTTTGTCCCTGCCTCGATCCCGCCCGCCCCCTCGTTGCCGCCCGCCTCAGCCATGTCATCCGCCATCCCCGCAGCGATCGCCGCCGCCTCAACCGCCACCGCCGGCGCATACCGCCGCGCGATCTGAATAATCTGCCCGATGATCTCGCTCACCCGGCTGGTCGGCGGCGAGTCCGCCCCCGCCACCGCATCGAACCGCGCCGCCATCGCCTGCCACGCCGCCAGCGCCCCCTGCGCCGCCTGCGCGAGGGCGGTGAAATGCGCCACCCCCGCCGCCCGCGCCTCGTTTTCCAACTTCGCGAAATCCGCCACCCCCGCCGCCAGCCGCGCCGCCCGGCGCTTGGCATCGCCCAGCCCGGCGGTCTCCTCGGCCTGCTGATACTGAAACAGCATCACCACCGCGCCATCCCCGGCGGTGAACAGCGCCAGCTTGCGCAACGGCTGGATCAGCGTGCCGTCGCCACCCACCCCGTTCAACCCGGCCACCGGCGCCAGCCGCGTCTCCATGCCGTCCTCATCGGGCAGCGGATGCACGACATCCCAATAGTGCGCGGCATAGGATTCGAGCAGCGCCGCCCCTTCGGCCAGCCCGCCCAGCCCGGCATCGCGCACCAGCGCCTCGGTCAGCCAGCAGGCGATCTCCAGATCATGCGCGCGCACCAGCGCCGCGCGTGACAATTGCAAGACATTCCGCCAATGCGGCGCCACCTCCGGTTCGAGCGACGCATCCGCATCCGCCGCCCGTTCCGCCGCCCGCGCGTCCGATCGCGCGTCGCGCAGCCGGTAATAGATCGATTGCGCCGTATAATCCGCCCGCAGATCAGCGCCGCACGGCGCGTCGGCGGCAATAGGTTCTAACAATTCATTAATGTTGATTGCCATGCATAACATCCAGTGTGACAGAGGTCATACCATCATCTTGTTGCAAGTTCTTAATCTGGACAAGTCGAATATTAACTCATAATATTCAACCAGAACATTCTTTAGTCGTAATAACCGACATAACCGTCGGTCAGTGAGGGGAGCGGATGGCGGCCATCGATCTCAAATCGCTGATTGCGCGATTGAACGACCCGTGCCGCCGCAGCCTCGAAGCCGCGGCGGGCCTCACGCTCTCGCGCAGCCATTACAATGTCGAGATCGAACACTGGCTGCTCAAACTCGCCGATGGCACCGACACCGACATTCCCCTGATCCTCCGCCATTACGAGATCGACCACGGTCGTTTCCTGATCGACCTCAACCGCGCGCTCGACAAACTGAAAACCGGCAACGCCCGCGCCCCCGCCCTGGCACCGGATGTGATCGAGCTCGCCAAACAAGCCTGGCTGCTCGCCTCGATCGAGCACGGCCTCTCGCGCACCCGCTCCGGCCACCTGCTCTGGGCGCTGCTGTCGGACGAAACCCTCGCCCGCCGCGCCCGCGAAGCCTCCAGCCAGCTCCTGAAAATCCAGCCGGACGCGCTGAAACGTGATATTCTGACGATCACGGCAAATTCATCCGAAGCCCACAGTGCCACGCTGGCAACCGACGGCGCCCCCGCCACCGGCGCCGATGACGGCACCCCCCGCCCCGGCGGCTCGGCCGCGCTCGACCAGTTCACCGAAGACCTCACCGCCCGCGCCCGCGCCGGCCGGATCGACCCCATCCTCGGCCGCGATGTCGAAATCCGCCAAACCATCGACATCCTGACCCGCCGCCGCCAGAACAACCCCATCCTCACCGGCGAAGCCGGCGTCGGCAAAACCGCCGTGGTCGAAGGCCTCGCCCTGAAAATCGCGCAAGGCGACGTGCCGGATGCGCTCAAACAAGTCATCCTCCGCACGCTCGACATGGCGCTGCTCCAGGCCGGCGCCGGCGTGAAGGGCGAATTCGAAAACCGCCTCAAATCCGTCATCGAGGAAGTCAAAGCCTCACCCCGCCCGATCATCCTGTTCATCGACGAAGCCCACACCATGATCGGCGCCGGCGGTCAGGCCGGCCAGAACGACGCGGCCAACCTCCTCAAACCCGCCCTCGCACGCGGCGAACTCCGCACCATCGCCGCCACCACCTGGGCCGAATACAAAAAATACTTCGAGCGGGACGCCGCGCTCGCCCGCCGCTTTCAGGTCGTCAAAGTCGAGGAACCCTCCGAGCCGATGGCCACCGCGATGATCCGCGGCCTCGTCGCCACCCTCGAAAAACATCACAAGGTCCGGATTCTCGACGAAGCGGTGAGCGAAGCCGTCCGCCTCTCCGCCCGCTACATCCCCTCGCGCCAATTGCCCGACAAAGCGATCTCCCTGATCGACACCGCCTGCGCCCGCGTCGCGATGAGCCAGGCCACCGAACCCGCCCCGATCGAAGACCGCCGCCGCCGCCTCGACCTGATCGACACCGAAACCGGTATTCTGATCCGCGAAATGGCCAGCGGCGGCGAGCATGAAGCCCGCAAGGCGGAACTCGACGAGGAAC
>NZ_JBMFGY010000053.1:19915-21411 GCF_049977125.1 Acidiphilium sp.
GTGGTCGACGCCCAGGCCGTCGCCGAAATCGTCGAAAGCTGGACCGGCATCCCCGCCGGCCGCATGCAATCCAACGAAATCGCCACAATTCTCAACCTCAAAGCCACGATGGAGCGCCGCATCGTCGGCCAGCCCCACGCGCTCGAAGCCGTCGCGCAAGCCATCCGCACCTCCCGCGCCCGCCTCACCGACCCGCGCAAGCCGATCGGCGTGTTCCTGATGGTCGGCACGTCGGGCACCGGCAAGACCGAAACCGCCCTCACTTTGGCCGATCTGCTCTATGGCGGCGAACAGAACATCACCACCATCAACATGACCGAGTTCAAGGAGGAGCATAAAGTCTCCCTCCTGATGGGCAGCCCGCCCGGCTATGTCGGCTACGGCGAAGGCGGCGTGCTGACCGAAGCGGTCCGCCGCCGCCCCTATTCGGTCATCCTGCTCGATGAGATGGAAAAAGCCCATCCCGGCGTGCAGGACGTGTTCTTCCAGGTGTTCGACAAAGGCAACATGAAGGACGGCGAAGGCCGCGACATCGACTTCAAGAATACCGTCATCATCATGACCTCCAACGCCGGCACCGATCTGATCGACAAACTCTTCGCCGACCCCGAAACCGCACCGGACGCCGCCGGCCTCGCCGAAGCCCTCCGCCCGGAGCTGGCCAAACACTTCAAACCCGCCTTTCTCGGCCGCGTCACCATCGTCCCCTATTTCCCGCTTTCGGACGAGGTGATCCGCCAGATCGTCGGCCTGCAACTCGCGAAAATCACCCGCCGGGTTCGCGCATCCTACAAGGCCGACTTTACCTACGACCCAGCTCTGGTCGAAACCATTGCCGCGCGCTGCAAGGAATCCTCCTCCGGCGCGCGCAACGTGGAGAACATTCTGTCCCGCACCCTCCTGCCCGAACTATCGGCAGAGGTCCTGGCCCGTCTGGCCAGCGGCGAGACCATCTCCAGCGTCAAAATCGGAATTGGTCCCGATGGGTCGTTCCGCTACGCCGTCACCTAGAATTTCAACCCAGCAGGAGAGAGACCAATGGCTGTCTACATGAAATACGACACAATCGCCGGCGACGTGACCACCGAGGGCTTCAAGGACTGGATCGAGCTGAATTCGGTCCAATGGGGTGTCGGCCGCGGCATCTCAATGCAATCGGGCAGCGGCGAAGGCCGTGAATCCAGCCTGCCGAGCCTGTCCGAAATCACCATCACCAAGGATTACGACAAGGCCAGTTCCGACCTGCTCAAGGAAGCCCTCAGCGGCGCCGCCAAACCGGTGAAAATCGCCTTCACCCGCACCGGCAAAGCCGGCTCCGGCACCGAGAACTATCTTGAGATTGACATGACCGAAGTCATCATGTCCGGCCTGAGCATGTCCTCCGGCGGCGATAAACCCTCGGAATCTCTCTCGCTGAATTATTCGACCATCAGCTTCAAGAACACCCCAATGTCCGACAGCGGCGCCTCCAGCACCCCGGTCACCGTGCAGTTCGA
>NZ_JBMFGY010000054.1:0-12048 GCF_049977125.1 Acidiphilium sp.
GTTTTTTGGTTCTTTTTTGCAAAAAAGAACGGCTTGCTTCCCCCTGCCCTGCCCTTAATGTCAGCTGGCGTCTCGGGTGGTGACGAGTTTGATCGGGGGTTGGGTGAGTGGGTTGCGGCCGGGGGGGCGGTGTCGGTAGGCGAGGGCTTCGGCGATGTCGGCGCGGCGGACCAGGGGGGCGTGGTCGAGGTCGGCGATGCTGCGGGCGACCCGGAGGATGCGGGTGAAGCCGCGGGCGGAGAGGTGCAGTTTTTCGGCGGCGTGTTCGACGAAGATTTTGGCGTCGGCCATCAGGTCGATCGCATCGCCGGGGGCTTCGGCGTTGTTCGAGATTGTTTCGTTATAGCGTGTGGTCTGGAGGGCGCGGGCGGCGGTGACGCGGGCGGCGACGGTTGCGGTGGATTCGCCGATCGGCGCGTGGAGTAGTTCGGCGGGCGTGACCGGGTTCATTTCGATCACGATGTCGATCCGGTCCATCAGGGGGCCGCTGATTTTGCCCTGGTAATCCTCGCCGCAGCGGGGGGCGCGGCCGCAGGCGCGGGCGGGGTCGAACAGGTAGCCGCAGCGGCAGGGGTTCATGGCGGCGATGAGTTGAAACCGGGCGGGGTAGGTGACGTGGGCGGCGGCGCGCGCGACGGTGGTGCGGCCGGATTCGAGCGGTTGGCGCAGGGCTTCGAGGGCGGCGCGGGGGAATTCGGGGAATTCATCGAGGAACAGGATGCCGCGGTGGGCGAGCGAGATTTCGCCGGGCTTGGCGCGGTTGCCGCCGCCGGCGATGGCGGCCATGCTGGCGGAGTGATGGGGTTCGCGAAAGGGCGGGCGGGTGACGAGGCGACCTTCGTTGAGCAACCCCGCGACGCTGTGGACCATGCTGACTTCCAGCGCCTCACGCGGGGTGAGATCGGGCAGCAGGCCGGGTATTCGGGCGGCCAGCATTGATTTGCCGCCGCCGGGCGGCCCGACCATCAGGACGTTGTGACCGCCGGCGGCGGCGATTTCGACCGCGCGGCGCGCTGCCGCCATGCCGCGGACGTCCGCGAGGTCGGGTCCGCCCTCGATTCGCTCGACCGGGCCGTGGGTTGGGGCGGCGAGCGGGAAGTCGCCCTTGAAATGATTGATCAGCGCCAGGAGATCGGCGGGGGCGAGGACGCCGATGTCACCGGCCCAGCTGGCTTCGGCGCCTTGCTGTTCGGGGCAGATCAGGCCGAGGCCGCGCGCGCCGGCGGCGATTGCGGCGGGGAGGATGCCGGCCACTGGCGCCAGCCGGCCATCGAGCGACAATTCACCGAGGGCGGCGAAGCGCAGCATGTCTTCGGCGGGCAGGATGTCCATTGCGGTGAGCACGCCGAGCGCGATCGGCAGGTCGAAATGGCTGCCTTCCTTGAGCAGGTCGGCGGGGGCGAGATTGACCAGAATGCGCTTCGGCGGCAGGGCCAGCCCCATGGCGGTGAGGGCGGCGCGCACCCGTTCCCGCGATTCGCCCACGGCTTTGTCGGCCAGTCCGACGATCAGGAACACGGGCAGGCCGGGCGCGATCTGGACTTGCACCTCGACCGGCAGGGCCTCGATGCCGGAGAATGAGAAGGTTTGCACCCGCGCGATGCTCATGCGGCGCGGAGCAGCCCCTCGCGGCGGAAACTCAACCAGGCGCCTTTGCCGATGATGATGTGGTCGTGGAGTGTGACGTCGAGCAGGGCGACGGCGCGTTGGACCTCCTTGGTCATTTCGATGTCGTCGCGCGAGGGCGCGGGGTCGCCGCTGGGATGGTTATGGACGAGGATGAGCGCGGTCGCGTGGTTGTGCAGGGCGCGGGTGACCAGTTCGCGGACGTAGACCTGGGTGTGGTTGACGGTGCCGCGGGAGGCGATTTCGTCGGCGATCAGGCGGTTGCGGTTGTCGAGATAGAGGACGCGGAATTGTTCGTTGGTTTCGCGCGCCATGGCGATGGTCAGGTAGTCGATCAGCTTGTCCCAGTTGTTGAGGACCGGCGTGTTGGCCAGCTCGGCGCGGGCGAGGCGCAGGGCGGAGGCGTGGATGAGCTTGATTGCCGCGACGCTGTGGATGCCGATGCCGGGCTGCGCGAAGAGCGATTCCGGGGGGGCGGCCAGCACATCGGCGTAGGAGCCGTAATGGTTGATCAGGGATTTGGCCAGGGGTTTGGTGTCGCCTTTTTTGAAGGCGAGGAAGAGGAGCATTTCGAGCAATTCGTAGTCGGCGAAGGCATCGGCGCCGCGATCGAGCAGTTTTTCGCGCATGCGGCCGCGATGGCCTTGCGGGCCGGTGCTGGAAAACGGCGCCTCGGGTGCGAGGGAGGTTGCGCCGGGGTCGAACTGGTCACGTTCGGCGAAGCCCTTGCGGGCGAACCGGGGCGGCGCTTCCGGAAATTCGGTCTCCGAGGATTTGCGGATGCCGCGTCGTAATATCTCCCACAATCGCGCCTGTCCTTTTTGGAAATTAATCGCGTCTAGGTTGTAGATTAGGGTGGAAAAATTGGTTCTGTCCAGCGCAATCGACACGATCGGGGGTTGCGCTTGGGGCTGAGCGGTCGATAAAGCCGCTGAGCCAACCAGGAGGATCACAGGATGAGCCGGATTATTCGCACCGAAGCGACTGACATTCTTGCCAAAGTCGTGGAATATCATGGGTTTGTTTATACGCAGGGGGTTGTCGCCGGTGATCTGGGCGGTGATGTCACGGCGCAGACGCGGGATATTCTGGCGCAGATCGACGCGGCGCTTGAGATGCATGGCACGGACAACACTCGTCTGTTGCAGGCGCAGATCTGGCTGAAATCGATCGAGGATCGGGCGGCGATGAACGCGGTGTGGTCGGCGTGGTTGCCGGCGGGGGGCGCGCCGGCGCGCGCGTGTGTTGAGGCGAAGCTGGCTGATCCGCGGATTCTGGTGGAGATCATGATCACCGCGTGCCGGTGATTATTTTTTTTGACTTCTCATGCGCCGGGTTAATCGGAATTTAGGAAATTGATCATAATTTCCGGTGATCGCGCCCGGCGCGGTGAAGAATTTTTAGGAGCGTGATATTTTTGCCAGGATCGAGGATTGCAAAATTCGCAGTGCCCCCTTAACAGGAATGCAATACGAACGTAACTCCTGCCCCGGAGTCGGGGGGTTCGATGTGGCGAGCTTGTTGATGTCGGGGCGGAATGTTACGGTTTAATGGCTTGTTTGGACGATGTTTTGCTGGTTAGTGACACGACGACAGGGTGATTGAAGGATGATTGGGGCATGAGGCAGACCGGAACAGGCATCAATGGCATGGTCAGGATTCTGGGGTGTCTCTCGGCCGTATTCGGGTTCTCACATGTCAGCCATGCCAGTTCGACGCATAAACATCGGCGTCTGCCCACCCACCACGTCGAGCCGGTCCGCAAGCCTGTGGTCGGCGGGCATATCGCGGCGGTCCGGTACACGGTTCATCATGTCGTTCATCACACGATCATTCATCACGCGCTGGTTCGTCACGTCGTTGTTCATCCCGCGGTGCAACGCCTGATCCGGCGCCCGGAGATGCGGACCGCGCTCGATCACGCGGCATTCTATCATCATGCCGTCTATCATCGGATCGAGCCGCGCCGGCCGGATTACCGTCATGGTTATGCCGCGCACCGGATGCTGCACCGCTATATCCGCCGCGCCGATTACCTGTGGTGCGTTCCGTATGCGCGGGATGTGTCGCATATCGACCTTACGGGGGATGCGTTTCTGTGGTGGGCCGAGGCGGCCGGACGGTATGACCGGGGCGAGCGGCCGGAACCCGGTGCCGTGCTGAATTTCCGCTCCAGCGCGCGTATTCCGCTCGGTCATGTCGCCGTGGTCGCGCAGGTGATCAACAGCCGCGAAGTTCTGGTCGATCAGGCCAATTGGGTGCCGGATCAGGTTAGCCGCGATGTGCCGGTGATCGATGTGTCGCCGAATAACAACTGGTCCGAAGTGCAGGTTTCGATCGGGGGCGGGCGATTCGGCGCGACCTATCCGACCTATGGGTTTATTTACGACCAGCAGCCTGGCGGGGGCACGATCTATGCCGCCAATAGCGTAGCGGGCGCGCGCGGTTCCGAAGTGGCCGAGGCGCCGGTGCGCGACAAGATCCGCCTGATTGCTCCCGACCGCACGCTGCGCTGAGAGCGGCGCGCGCCGGTGCCATGCCGGGCGGCGGAGGGGGCGATGAAGAGGAGCACATGATGCGTATCGGCATGATTGGCCTGGGGCGGATGGGCGCTGCGATGGCGGCGCGGTTGCTCGAGCAAGGGTATCAGGTTCAGGGCTGGAATCGGACGGTGGCGCGGGCCGCGGCGATCGAGGGTCTGGTGGTTGGCGCCACGCCGGCCGATGTGGCGACGGAGTCGGATGTGGTGATCGTGATGCTGCTCGACGAGGCGGCGGCGCGTGCGGTCTATGATGAGCAGGACGGCGTGCTTGCCGCGGATCTGGAGGCGACCCTGATCATCGATATGAGCACGTTGAAGCCGGCCGACATGCAGGCGAATGCCGAGGCGGTGCAGGCGCGCGGCGGGGCGTTCGTGGCGTGCCCGGTGGGGGGCACGATTGGGCCGGCGCGGTCGGGGAGGCTGCTCGGCCTGGTCGGCGGGGATGAGGATGCGATCGAGCGGGCGGTGCCGGTGCTTGAGGTGTTATGCGACCGGATCGAGCGGTTCACGACGCCCGCGGCGGCGGCGGCGATGAAACTGGCGATCAACCTGCCGCTGCTGGCGGCGTTCCAGGCGCTCGGCGAGGCGGCGCTGATCACCCGCGATTTCGATATCGCGCCGGACCGGCTGGTTGCGATCATCGGCGCCAGCCCGGGTGGGGCGCCGGCGATCGGGCTGCGGCGGGCGGCGATCGTGGCGGAGATGGCGGGCGATGAGGCGGCGGTCGTTGGTTTTTCGCTGGAGGCGGCGGAGAAGGATCTGCGGTTGATCGACGAGGTTGGGCGCGAGGCCGGATTCGATCTGCCCCTGGCCGAGGCGGTGCGGAGTCAGGCCCATGACGCGGTGCGGGAGGGCTGGGGCGCGCGCGACCTCGCGGCGCTGGCGGCATTCAATCTGCGAGCGTGAGCGGGCTGCGGGCGTGAGCGGGCTGGTGTCGTGGCGCAACGCCTGAGGCGTGCATCGGACTTCTCGCGTAGGGGCGTTGGGGCGGTTGCATCGGCGGACACTTGTGCTTATAGGCCGGTCTCCAGCGCGATCCTGTCGCGAGCCCGGGCGTTTTGGCATGCCCGGCCGCACGCCGCGCACCTGCGATGCTATGTCGCGGGCATGGAGTTGAAGGAGATGAAAATGCCGAAACTGAAGACCAAATCGTCGGTCAAGAAGCGGTTCAAGATTACCGCGACTGGCAAAGTCCTGTGCGGCCATGGCATGAAGCGCCACGGTCTGATCAATCGTTCAACCAAAATGAAGCGCACCAATCGTGGCACGATGGCGCTGCCCGAGCAGGACGGCAAAACCGTCAAGCAATGGGCTCCCTACGGTCTCGGTTAAGGAAAACGCATCATGGCAAGAGTGAAACGGGGTGTAACCACCCACGCACGGCACAAGAAAGTCCTCAAACAGTCGAAGGGGTTCGTTGGCCGTTCGTCGACCAGCTATCGAATCGCGCTCGAGCGGCTCGAAAAATCGCTCCAATATGCGTATCGCGATCGGCGGGTTAAAAAGCGTGAGTTCCGCGCCCTCTGGATCCAGCGTATCAATGCCGCGGTGCGCGAACACGGGCTGACCTATAGCCAGTTCATCGCCGCGCTGAAGACCGCGAATATCGAGCTCGATCGCAAGGTGCTGTCGGCCATGGCGTTCGATGATCCGGCCGGTTTTACCGTCATCGTCGAGGCGGCCAAGGCTGTGCGGGCTTAAACTAAGGCGAGCAAGCGGTTCTTTTTTGTAAAAAAGAACCAAAAAACTTTTTGTCCTCAAGGGCTTCGGCCTTTGAGGGCGATCAGGGCGGTCTTACCGGCACCAAATTCTGCATGAACAGGGTGGCGCAGGCCTCCCAGGAAAACCGCTCGGCGAACCGGCGGCATTCCGCCCGGTCGATCGTCAGCGCCCGCAGCGCCGCCGCGCGCAAATCCTCATCGAGCACGCCGACCGGCGGCACCGCCCCGCCGATGATGTCGCGCGGCCCGCACACCGGGAAGGCTGCCACCGGCGTCCCCGAGGCCAGTGCCTCGAGGACCACGAGGCCGAACGTGTCGGTCCGGCTCGGAAACACGAACACATCCGAACTCGCGAACAGCCGCGCCAGCGCAACGCCCTGCAATGCGCCGAGGAACACTGTGCGGCTCCCGCCATACCGCTGCTCCAGCCGTGCGCGTTCCGGCCCGTCCCCAACCACCAGCCTTGTGCCGGGCAGGTCCAGATCCAGAAACGCCGCCAGATTCTTCTCGACCGCCAGCCGCCCGACCGAGAGGAAGATCGGCCGTTCATAGGCCAGCGGCGCCGCCCGCGCGGGGTGAAACTGCGCCGCGTCCACGCCGCGCGACCATAGCAGCGTGTTGGCGAAGCCATGCGCGCGCAATTCGGCCGCCAGCGAGCGCGTCGCCACCATGGTGCCCGAACCGCGCCCATGAAACCGGCGCAGCCACGCATAGGCGAGTTGCTGCGGCAGGGCGATCCGCGCCGCCAGATAATCTGGAAAACGGGTGTGATAGGCCGTGGTGAACTGCCACCCCGCCCGCCGCGCCAGGCGCGAGGCCGCAATGCCCAACGGCCCCTCGGTCGCGATATGCAGCGCATCCGGCGCGAATTCGTCGAACAGCCGTGCCATCCGGCGGCGCGGCAGTACCGAAAGCCGCACCTCGGGGTAGCTTGGACACGGCAAGGTCCGGAACCGGTCCGGCCCGACCACCAGCACCCGCTGTCCGAGCGTTTCCAACTGCGCGCTCAGCATCGACAGCGTCCGCACCACCCCGTTCACCTGCGCGTGCCACGCATCGGTGACGATCATGATGCGTGAGGTGTCAGGCAGGCGCCGCATCCAAAGTAATATACGCGGCCGCCGCATCCCGCGCGGTCTGCATCGCCCCCGCCTCGCGCGGCGCCGCCTTGCGCGGTGCCAGGAACGACAATTTGTTGAGTGCCGCCCAATCCAGCAACTCGAGCCGCCCATCCCAATGCTCGACCAGCGCGGTGCAGCTTTCGACCCAGTCGCCGTCGTTGATATAGAGGATGTCATCGACCATGCGCATTTCGGGGTGATGGATATGCCCGCACACCACCCCATCGAAGCCGCGCGCCCGCGCATCGGCCGCCAGCGCCGTCTCGAACCGATCGATCGCCTTGACCGCCTCCTTCACCTGCCGCTTCAAATACGCCGACAGCGACCAGTAAGGATAACCGAGAGATGACCGCGCCAGATTGAAATACCGGTTCAGGACCAGCGCCGCCGTATAGGCCCAGTCACCCAGCAGCGCCAGGGTTTTGGCGTAGCACACCACCGAGTCGAACTGGTCGCCATGGGTGACCAGAAGCCGCACACCCGCGGCGGTGATGTGCTCCGCCTCGGCCTGGAAGGTTACGCCGGCCATTTCGAGTCCGAGGGGCAGGAAGCGGCGGACCACTTCGTCGTGATTGCCGGGGACATAGGTGATTTTCGCGCCGTTGCGGGCGTGGCGCAGGATCGAGGTCAGGATTTCGTCGTGATGACCATCCCAGTACCAGCCGCGCTTGAGCCGCCACCCATCGATGATGTCACCGACCAGATAGATATGATCGGCGGTGTTGCGCCTTAAAAAATCAGCCAGAAAATCAGCCCGGCAGCCTCGCGTGCCGAGATGAGTGTCTGAAATGAACACGCTGCGATAGCGTGTGATCGCGGCTGCTGCTGTCATGCGCGCTCGTTACGCGATCATACCGCGTCGCACCTAATGAAACTCTGGTGACAGAATCTGGATTTTTACAAATTCATGACGATCGGTGGGCCCGCCATTCATCGCGCGTGATCGCCCAGGTCTCGGTCCTGTGACGTCCGGAGACGTAATCACGCTCGCCGGTCCACACCACGCGCATGCCCTGCCGCGCCGAGACCGCGCGGGATGCCGCATTGTCGACCGCCTTGGAGACCCGGAGTTCCGCCTGGTCCAGTTCATCGAAGTAAAACCCGGTCACCGCATCCGCCGCCTCACTAGCATAACCCTGGCCCTGATGCGCCCGCGCAATCCAGAACCCCCGGTTATCCTCGGCCGGCGGCACCGCGATCGTCACCACCCCGACCCGCGTCGCCCCCGCATCCCGCAACCGGATCGACCAGGTCATCTCCCGCCCCGCCGCGATGTTCGGCAACAACACATCCCGATAAAACACCAACGCCCCATCATCTGGATACGGCCACGGCACCCGGGCATTCAAAAACCGCACGATCTCCCAATGCGGGAATTCGGCCTGGACGAAGGGGGCGTCGTCGAGACTGACCGGGGTGAGGTGAAGCCGGGCGGTGTCGAGTTTCGGTGTCGTCATGGTTTGCTGATCTGTTTCAGCCATTCCGCGAGATTGTAGTAATTGGTGACGCGCGCGATCAGCCCGTTGTGGATTTCGAAGAAGGCGCCGGCGGCGAGGACGTAGCGCTGGCCGCGGGCTTCGGGCAGGCCGGGATCGGTGCGCAGATACTCGCCGTGGACGATGAATTCGGCGGCGGCGCGGGTGCCGTCCGCATTCGTCATCACCACGATGTCGGTGAGGCGTTCGCGGTAGGCGATGTTCATATGGTCGAGGAAGGCGGCGAATTTGTCACGTCCGACCTCGCGCGCGCCCTGGTTGATTTCATGCACGACCCCTTGTGTCAGCAGATCGAGCATTGCCTGCGCCTGACCGGCGTTGAACGCGGCGTAGTAATATTCGATCAATCGCTTCGCATCGGTCGGCATTGCAGACTCCTCCGGTTAACCCCGGCGCGTTCATCACAAGTTTACGCGCGCCCATCAAGGGTGCGGCATGGTCGATCCAACCGGAAGATGACGATGCGAGGTCGTTCACCCTTTGGGGTGGGTCTCTGGGTGAGGAAACGGTTTCACTCTGAGATCTCGTCGCAACACGATCTCATCGCGGATCGGGATGCGGTTGGCGGCGATGAGGGGGATCTCCGGTTTTAGGATGCGGGCAGCGGCAACCGCTTCGATATCAATGGCGTGAACTACAAATCCGCGCCGCTGGTAAAATCCGAGCGCGGCCAGATTGTCATTGGTCGTGGTGGCCAGGATCGCCACGCGACGCTCCGCTATGGCGCGAACCGCGAGCGCCTCGACCAATGCGGAGCCGATACCAGTGCCGGATGGTGATGCGGTCAGTGAAACGATTTCGACATCATCGCCACGCGTCCGATAGGTCAGAACGCCGATTTCAGGGACGACCAGCGCGGCGAGCGACATGAGATCGACCAGCGCACCTCCAACCGCCATATGCGACCCGCCCCAGGTCGCGCGCAGTATTGGCGCGATCCATGCGTAATCCTGAGGTGCGGCGTCGCGGGCGGTCACCGCCATCGGGCTTGATCCTTGGCGTCGTCGGACCTACCCTATACGTAATATCAGGGAGAGAAGCGATGACAGATAAGATGACAGATCATCAGAACCGGCAGTTTCGCCTTGCCCATCGTCCGGTCGGGCCTGTCAGGCGCGAGGATTTCACGTTCCGCGTCGATCCGGCGCGTGCGCCCGAGGCGGGCGAGATTATGGTTGCGGTGGAGTATATCTCGCTCGATCCGGCGATGCGCGGCTGGATGAACGAGGGCAGGTCCTACATCAAGCCGGTCGGTATCGGTGAGGTGATGCGGGCCGGGGCGCTCGGCACCGTGGTCGAGAGCAGGGCGGCGGGGTTTTCGCCCGGCGATGTCGTCACCGGCGCGCTCGGGGTGCAGAGTGTCGCGACTCTGGCGGCGAAGGATTGCGTGAAGGTCGATGCCGGTCTGGCGCCCAAGCCGCTGTTTCTCTCGGCGCTGGGCATGCCGGGCATGACCGCCTATTTCGGGCTGCTCGCGGTGGGCGAGCCGAAGCCGGGCGAGACGGTGGTGGTTTCCGCCGCCGCCGGCGCGGTTGGCGCGCTGGTCGGTCAGATCGCCAAGATCAAGGGTTGCCATGTGGTCGGCCTTGCCGGTGGCGCCGCGAAATGCCGCTATATCGTTGATGAGCTGGGGTTCGACGCCGCGATCGACTATAAATCCGAACCGGTGCCGGCCAGGCTGCGCGAGACCTGCCCCAAGGGCATCGATGTCTATTTCGATAATGTCGGCGGGCAGATCCTCGATGATTGCCTGGCCCAGATCAATCTGCGCGCGCGCATCGTGATCTGCGGCGCGATTTCGCAATATAACAATACGACCCCGGTCAAAGGCCCGTCGAACTACCTCGCGCTGCTGGTGAACCGGGCGCGGATGCAGGGCATGATCGTGTTCGATTATGCCGAACGCTATGCCGAAGGCGCGCAGGCGATGGCCGGGTGGCTGGCGGCGGGACGGTTGAAGAGCCGGGAGGATATTGTCGACGGGCTGGAGACTTTTCCGGACACGTTGCAGAAATTGTTCACCGGCGAGAATTTCGGCAAGCTCATTCTGAAGGTTTGAGCCGGATCGTCCGAGGGTGACGCGCCGGCGGCAGTCGAAGCCAGGGGCCTTGCTCTCGTCGGATCAGGTCACGGAACGGAAATGAAACGATTTTGGCCGTGTCAGGTGTTCGAACCCGATCGAGGACAGGGTGCAGCCGCGTCCTGAGTCCTTGGTGCCGACCCAGGCCAGCGTGGGATCGAGATAGTCGCAGCGGTTCATGAACACCGTGCCGGTTTGCAGCGCATCGCCGATCCGCAGCGCTTGCGCGCTGTCCTGCGTCCAGATCGAGGCGGTCAGGCCGTAGGGGGAATCGTTCATCAGATCGATCGCCGCCTGATCGGTCGGGGTTTTCATGATCCCGACCACCGGGCCGAAGCTCTCGCGGCGCATCACATCCATCGTGTGATCGACATCGACCAGAACCTGCGGCGCCAGATAGGCAGTGCCGGCGGCGCTGGCGGGAAATGCCGCCTCGTCGATCAATGCCCGCGCCCCCTGCCCGATCGCGGCCTTGATCTGGCCGCGCACGAAATCGGCGGCGGCGGCGTTGACCATGGGACCCAGCGTGGTCGCTGGATCGGCCGGGTCGCCGAGGCGGTACTGATTTGTCGCCGCCACGAAACGGTCGACGAAGGGCTGGTAGATCGCCGCATCGACATAGATCCGTTCGATCGCGCAGCAGGATTGGCCGGAATTGAAGAACGCGCCATCGACCAGATTGGCCACCGCGTGGTCAAGCACGGCATCGTGCCGCACATAGGCCGGGTCCTTGCCCCCCAGCTCGAGGCCGACGCCTGCGAATCGGTCGGCCGCCGCGCGGACCACCCGATGACCGGTTGCGACCGATCCGGTGAAGGCGACGAAATCGACCCGTTTGTCCCGCACCACCGATTCGGCGTCGTGGTTGGTCAGATGCAGGAACTGGAACACGCCTTCGGGCAGGCCGGCCGCGGCGAACGCCTCGGCGAAGCGCTCGGCGCACAGCAGGGTTTGCGGGGCCTGTTTCAGCACCACCACATTGCCCGCCAGCAACGCCGGAATCACGCTGTTGACCGTGATGAGATACGGGTAGTTCCATGCGCCGATGACATAGACCACCCCGAGCGGCTCGCGCCGGATGAACCGTTCGAACCCGGCGATCGGGGTTGGCCGCAGCGGTGCCAGGGCGGCGGGCGCCAGGTTGATCATGGTGCGGGCGCGGTCGGCGAGGCCGTTGATTTCGCCCGGGGCCTGAGCGATCGGCCGCCCCATCTGGGCGGTGATTTCGGCGGCGATCGCGTCGGATTTTTCCTGGAACGCGGCGATGAAGCGGGTGCAGATCGCCATCCGCTCGGACAGGGCGGTTTCCCGCCACGCGGGTTGCGCCGCGACCGCGCGATCGAGCGCGTGATCGATCGCCACTGCATCATGCAGTTGCCGCACCGCCACCACCCGCCCGTCGGCCGGCGCCAGAATGGTTTGAAACCCCGCTGCGTCACGCATCGCCTGTCTCCCTGCCCGT
>NZ_JBMFGY010000054.1:12148-21063 GCF_049977125.1 Acidiphilium sp.
CGCCAGAATGGTTTGAAACCCCGCTGCGTCACGCATCGCCTGTCTCCCTGCCCGTTGCCCTGGATGCCGGGAGCATGACCACTCCGCGCCGCCGGCGGCAATGACATTCGGTCACAGCCGGTCCTTGTCTGCGGGCTGTTCGCCGTATTTCGGGGTCAGCCCGTAGGGGGCGACGAGGCGCCAGACATGGGCGGGGATCATTGATTTCATGCGGGCCGGTGCGGCGCGGCGGAGGTGGAGGATGGTTTCGACCGCTTTCATCTCGACGCGGGCGCGCGCGAATTCCAGGCCGCGCGGGCCGATGCGCGGCATCAGCCAGCCGACGAGGGGGCGGAGCAGGCCGGGCATGCGGCGCAGCGGCAGGCCGCCGGCGGCGCGCGCGGTGTTGGCGAGGAAGCCTTTAACCGGGCCGGCGCGTTTGCCGGCATCGCCCAGGGGCGAGAGATGCAGCGCGTCGCCGAGCAGGGCGGCGAGGTCTTCGCCGCGTTGATTGCGGATGATCAGCCATTGCTCCCCCTGGCCGGCCATGTAGCCGACGGTGATGTCGGCCAGGACGTTGGTGTAATCGACGCAGGTGCGGCAGGTCAGGGGAAAGAAATCGGCGGGAAGCTCGGAGAGCGGCAGTTGCAGGAACGGGATTCGCCTGGATGAGCCATCGGTGAAGCGCAGCTCGACGTGATAGTCGGCGCGGAATTCGAGATAGGTGATCGTTTCCGGCGCGGGGGAGAGACGGGCAAGGAATTGGTGGAAATTCGCCGTCGTGGTGTTGTCCGAACAGGGGGTGCCGATGACGTAGAGACGCTCGAGGCCGAGTTCGCGTTCCAGGGCGCGCAGGGCATAGACCTGGCAGGGAATGCCGATGATTGCGAGGCGTTTGTAGCCTTGGGCGAGGGCCGGTTCCAACAGCGCGAGCAGCGGCGCGTAGCCCATGCGCATGCCGCGCACCTGCGCCATGCCCGCCGGTTGCGTGACCAGAACCGGGACCGGTTTCCAGTGATCGTCAGGGTCGGGCGCCATGGTGAGCACCGCCTGCACCGCGCCGGTTGCCAGTAATTTTTCGGCGATGCCGGTGGCGATACCGGTCCATTGCGCGCCCGGCAGGGCGGGGTTCAGCCGGGCGCGTAGCATGCGGCGGAACGGGCCGAAATGAAGCTCGTCCGGTCGGGCGGGATCGCGCGGGCGACCGTGAACCTCGGTTTCCAGCCGGTCGTAATCAGGGTCGATGAACTGGCAGGCTCTGCCGCAGCGCTTCGGCGCCTGGGTGCGGGAGATGCCGCAATCGGTGCACAGGCCGCGGGGCACCGGTGCGCTCACCGCGGGCGCCCAGACCGGCGGAATCGCGCCGGGGGCGATTGGTTGGGTGGGGGAGGCTGCGTTTGCGCCGGATAAGGTCATGGCCAGGGGTGATTAAACCCGCAAAATCGGGCGCGGTCCAGACGTTGTGGCGCGATGAAAATGCGATGCGACGGTTCGGGAAAGCCGGGGTGTCATGCGACGCGTCATCACATCGCGCAGGGGGCGGCTTGACAATGGCGAATTCGGTGTGATGTAGGATTTCAGTAATTCCTGAAAGTCCAGAACATGGCATTATCACCGCTGACCGAAGCCTTCACGCTGCATTTCGGTGAGATGGGCAGCCGATGGGGCATTAATCGAACCGTCGGGCAGATTTACGCGCTGCTCTACCTGTCGGATCGGGCGTTGCCGGCGGATGAAATCGCTGAGGAACTCGGATTTTCGCGCTCCAATGTCTCGATGGGGTTGAAGGAATTGCAATCGTGGCATCTGGTCCGGTTGCAACATCTGCCGGGTGACCGGCGTGAGCATTTTTCGACATTGGGCGACATCTGGCAGATCGTGCGCACGCTGGCCGAGGAGCGCCGCCGGCGTGAGATCGATCCCACGCTGACGGTTCTGCGCGAATTGATCATGGAGACGCCGGAGACCGACGCGGACCGGCATGCCCAGGTCAAGCTGCGCGAGATGCATGAGTTGATCGAGTTGGTCATGCGCTGGTCGGAAGATGTTCAGAAGCTTGAAACCGCCGATCTTGTGCAGTTGCTCAAACTTGGCGGGCGGGTTGTGGCCTTGCTCGAACTCAAGAACCGCCTGCCGCTGATCGGCCGGGGCCTGCGCCGCCGCGCGAGCGATGCCGAGGCCGATGCCAGTGCCGAGGCGGAACACGCGAACGTGCTCGAAACATGAGATATTTCATGCGCCATCGTCACGCGACGAACACCGGGCCGCCATTTCCGGTTCGCTAGGGTCGGCATCGTCTGCCGATCGATGATACGTCCAGTCCTGCCCAGAATACGAAAGAAAAGACCATGTTGGATAATTCGTTACCCGTCTTTTTGTCACGCATCGATTTCGCGTGGATCACCAGCTTCCATATCCTGTATCCGCCGCTGACGATCGGGCTGGCGATTGTTTTGTTCTTTTTCGAATGGCGCTGGATCAAGACCAATGATGAGCGCTGGTATCGGCTGACCCGGTTTTTCGAGAAGATTTTCATCATCAATTTCGGCGCGGGCGTTGCGACCGGCATCACGATGGAAATGGCGTTCGGTATTCTGTACGGGCCGTTCTCACAGGCCGCCGGGCCGTTCTTTGGTCAGGTTCTCGGCTATGAGACGATCACCGCCTTCATGTATGAGGCCGGGTTCATCGGGCTGATGATTTTCGGCTGGGGCAAGATCAGCAAGAAAATGCATCTGTTCGCGACGTTCAATGTCGCGCTGTCCTCGGCGTTTTCGGCGATGTGGATTCTGGTCGCGAATTCCTGGATGCAGACCCCGACCGGGATCGTGTTCAAGAATGGTATTTTCCAGGTTACCGACTGGTTTGCTGCCCTGTTCAACCCGGATGTCATCCTTGGCTTTCCCCACATGCTGGTTGCGACGTTCGAACTCGCGCTGTTCGCGGTCACCGGCGTGTGCGCCTGGTTCATTTTGAAGAACCGACATGTCGATTTGTTTGTGCGTCCGCTGAAATTCGCGCTGCTCGCGCTGGTGGTAGTGGCGCCGTTGCAATTTTATCTGGGCGATGGTCTGGGAGAGACGGTGGCGCACGACCAGCCGGCGGCGCTGGCCTCGATGGAGGGTCATTACCACACCTATAATAAGGATGGTTCGGTCAATACCGGCTGGCACATCGTGGCCTGGCCGAACGCCAAGGGTGACGGCAACGCCTTTGCCATCACGGTGCCGCATGTGCTCAGTGTGCTGGAGACGCATAGCTGGGACGGGAAGGTCCAGGGTCTGGATTCGATCAAGCCGCAGGACCGTCCGCCGGTGGTGGTGCCGTTCTATTCGTTCCGGATCATGGTCGCGATCGGCATGTTCCTGATCCTGGTGGCGTTCTGGGGCGGCTGGCTGGCGCTGCGCCGGCGGTTTTCGCTGGCCGTGGTCGGTCAGAACAAGCTGTTCCTGCGTACCCTCGTGGTCAGCGCCTTCCTGCCCTATGCCGCCGTGTGGACTGGCTGGTGGACGCGTGAAGTCGCCCGGCAACCCTGGATCGTTTATGGCATGATGCGTACGTCCGCGGGCGTCAGTCACATGTCGGTTGCGCTCGAGCTGTTCTGGCTGGTTGGTTACATGGCGTTCGAGCTGATGGTTCTGGGTGGCGCGTGGTATTTCATCGCCAAGGTCATCCGCACGGGTCCTGACATGATCAGTCCCGTGGTGCAGGAGGGTCATGAGGCGCTCGGGCACATGGAACCGGCTGGACACGGCGAACCGGTCAAACCCGAATACCTGCGCCCCGCTTGAAGCGCTTTCCGCCCTGCATGTCCGCCGTCCCGTTTTCATCGAGAGTCTCGCCATCATGAACGCACTGAACCAAACCCAGGATATCCTCACCTTCGTGTGGTGGCTGTCACTGGCACTGAGCATCCTGCTCTATATTATCCTTGATGGCGCCGACCTTGGTGCCGGCATTTTTTCGCTGTTCGTTCCCGACGAGGACGAGCGCGGCGCGATCATGTCGGCCATGGCGGGGACATGGGATGCCAATGAGACCTGGCTGATCGTGGCCGGTGGCGTGATGTTCGGCACGTTTCCCTTCGTTTACGGCTCGCTGTTCAGCTATCTGATGGTGCCGCTGGCCCTGGCGCTGTGGGGCATCATCACCCGCGCGGTGGCGCTGGAGTTCCGCCACCTCGCCGAGAAGCGCTACCAGCGTTTCAGTGACTGGGCGTTCGGCCTGTCCAGCCTTGCCACGACGTTTTTCGGCGGCATGGCGGTCGGCGCCGCCCTGCTCGGCTTTCCGATGACCCATGTGCCGGATCAGGTGCCCACCTATGTCGGTGGCGCGCTGCGCTTCATTACCCCGTTCAGCGTCTGGACCGGGGTGGCGGCGGTGATCGCGGTGTCGCTGTCGGGGGGATTGTTCGTCCGCGCCCGCTTCGAGCCGAGCGAGCCGATCCGCCAGCACGCCGCTCGCTGGACCAATGTTGCGTTCTATCTCGCGCTCGCCGCCGTCGCGATCACGGTTGTGGTCAGCAGCGTGATCTTTCCCTGGGTTTCCAGCAAATGGTTCGGCCCGCATTTCTGGGCGTGGGGGTTGGGCGGGCTGCTCGTTGTGTTCGCCATCGTCAAAATGCGCATCGCTTCCGCCGCCGACCGTGATTTTGCCGCCATACTCTGGCTCAACCTCGCGATCGCCTTGATGGCGGCGGGCATGTTGGCGACGATGTATCCCTGGATGGTGCCCAACACCTGGACCATCTATGCGGGCGCCACGCCACAGGTTTCGATCATCACCTTTACCCTCGCCATGGCCGGGTTCTTTCCGGTGATGCTGATGTATAACTGGTATCAGATCTGGGTGTTCCGCGCCCGTATCACCAAACTCGCCGCCTACGGTCACTGAGACCGAAACGCACGGTTGCACGGCATGACGAACGCTACGCCACCTACCGGATTGATACGCCAGGCGCTGTGGAATCTGCGCCTGGCGCTCGTATTCATCCTCGGTCCGGCATTCAGCGTCAGCTTGGTCGGCATGATTTTCGGCATGCCGGTCCAGCTGCGGCTGATGGCGCTGTTCATGCTCGCCCTCGCCCTCGTGCTGTTCGCCCCGCTGTTCAGCAGCGAACTCAAAACCCTGCGCAAGACCAATGATCGCCGCTGACCTCGCGCGACGGCGGCGCTGAGCCATGGCAGGCACGGCCCCGCCCCTCTCGCGCGCCACCGGCAAAGCCCTCGATGCGTGGCTGCGCCGCTTCATCCCGCGTGTACGGATCCCGCTTACCGCCACCGTCGCTTTTGGTGCGCTCGGCGGATTGCTTCTGATCCTGCAGGCATGGCTGCTCGCCCGCATCGTGAACGCCGTTGTGATCACGAACCATAATCTGGCGTTTGTCGAACCCTGGCTGTGGGCGATGCTCGGCACTTTTGCGCTTCGCGCCATTGTCACGGCACTGGGCGACGCCATCGGCTTTGAGGCTGTCGCCCGCGTCAAGCACGACATCCGCCGCGACCTTTACGCCAAGATCGAAGCGCTCGGCCCGGCCTGGACCCGCCGCCAACGCACCGGCGATATCACCAATACATTGATCGATGGTGTCGAGGCGCTGGAAAAATACTATGCCAACTACCTGCCCCAGATGGCCCTGGCGGTGTTCATTCCGCTTTCGATCCTGGTCTTCGTGTTTCCCGCCTATTGGGTCGCGGGAATTATCATGCTGGTCACCGCCCCGCTGATACCGGTGTTCATGATTCTGGTCGGCAAGGGCACCGAGCGGCTCAACCAGCGCCAGTGGCGCAAACTTGCCCGCATGAGCGCGTATTTTTTCGATGCGATCGAGGGGCTGACCACGCTCAAGCTGTTCAGCGCCAGCCGGGCCGAGGCCCAAGTCATTGCCCAGGTTTCCGATGAATACCGCCGCGACACGATGGAGGTTCTGCGCGTTGCCTTTCTCTCGTCGCTGGTGCTCGAATTCTTTGCCACCATCAGTGTCGCGATGGTCGCGGTCTATATCGGGTTCAGCCTGTACTACCGCGACATGCAGTTTCTGCCGGGTTTTTTCGTGCTGCTGCTCGCCCCGGAGTTTTATCGCCCGCTGCGGAGCATGGGCACGCAATACCATGCGCGGATGGAGGCGATCGGCGCCGCTGAGCAAATCGTCAAGATCCTCGACCTGCCGCTTGCGGCCATCGAACAACCCATTGCGATCGCCCTGCCGGCCGCGCCGCTGCGGATCAGTTTCGAGCACGTCGATTTCGCCTACCAGCCCGATGATCCGACGCTGACCGATATTTCATTCACCCTCGCCCGTGGCGAACGCGTTGCGCTGGTCGGGCCGAGCGGTGCGGGCAAGACCACGATCAGTCATCTGTTGCTCGGCTTTCTGGCGCCGCAGGGTGGCTGCATCCGCATCAACGGGACCGACCTGCGCGAGATCGACGAAGCCACCTGGTTACGGCGCGTCGCCTGGCTGCCACAGCGCCCCACCCTGTTCCATGGCAGCGTGATCGATAACATCAGGCTCGGACTCGATGCCGATGAGGCCGCCGTGCGCGCCGCCGCCCGCCTTGCCCATGCCGATGACTTCATCGCCGGGCTGCCTCATGGGTACGCGACCATTCTGGGCGATCGCGGCCAGGGGCTGTCGGGCGGGGAAATCCAGCGCATCGCGCTCGCCCGCGCCTTTCTCAAGAACGCCGATCTCGTTGTGCTCGACGAAGCCGCCGCCAGTCTCGATCCGGCAACCGCCGCAATGATCACCGCCGCCATCGCCCGCCTCGCGCAAGACCGCGCCACTCTGGTCATTGCCCATCACCTCGACTCGGTGGCCGATGCCGATCGTATCCTGGTGCTCGACCATGGTCGCATTATCGAAGCCGGCACGCACCGCAGCCTGCTCGACCGCGCCGGTCTCTATGCCGAGATGCAGGCCCTTTATCAGCCGGTCGGCGCATGAGGGACCTGCTCCGCCTGCTCGGCCTGTTCCGCCCCTATGCGCGCTGGATGCTCGGCGGCATCAGTCTCACGATCGTTGTCATCCTGGCGAATGTCGGCCTGCTGGCCCTGTCGGGCTGGTTCATTGCCGCCATGGCGCTCTCCGGTCTGAGCGGTTCGTTGATCGAGTATTTCACCCCGGCCGCCGGCATTCGCGCGTTTGCCGTGCTGCGCACCGGCGGCCGCTACGCCGAGCGCCTGGTGACGCACGAAGCGACGCTGCGGCTGCTGTCGGAATTGCGGGTGTGGTTTTATCAGCATCTTGAGCCGCTCGCCCCGGCGCGCCTGCAATATTTTCGCGGCGGCGACCTGCTCAGCCGCATCCGCGCCGATATCGACAGTCTGGATAATTTTTATCTGCGCGTCCTGGTGCCGACCACCGCCGCCGCGATCACCGCAGTGATCATGCTCGGCTTCATGGTGGCATTCAGCGGTGGCGTCGCGCTGATCGATGGCGCCGGTCTGATCATCGCCGGTGTCATCCTGCCGCTTCTGACCCAGCGCCTCGCGCGCGGCGCCGGGCAGGCGGGGGTCGAGCGCCGCGCCGATCTGCGTGCCGGGATTGCCGATACGATACGCGGGTTGGGGGAATTGCGCGTCTATCAATCCGCTGACAACCCGGCGGCAAGCCAGGCCCTGCGCATCGATACGCTCAGCCGTGACCTGATCGTCCACCAGCGCCGCCATGCGCGGATCGCCGCAATCGCCGCCGGCGCCACCGGGCTGATCACCAATCTGACGATGGGGGCGGCGCTGGTTCTCGCGATTCCGTTGATCGCCCGTGGCGCGATCACCGGCCCGGATCTCGCGATGATCGCGCTGTTCGTGCTCGGCAGTTTCGAGGCGGTCACGAGCCTGCCCGGCGCGTTCCAATCCCTCGGCGAGACCCTCGCGGCCGCCAGGCGTATTTTCGAAATCATCGACGCCAAACCCGCCATCACCGAACCGGCACGCGCCGCGGCATCACCCACACGGTTCGACCTGCGCATCCGTGGCTTGCGCATGCGCTATGGCGCCGAAACGCCATGGGCGCTCGATGGCATCGACCTCGATCTTGCCCAGGGCGGGCGTCTTGGCATTATCGGCGCGACGGGTTCGGGCAAGACCAGCCTGCTCAATGTGCTGCTGCGCTTCTGGGATTTCCAGGACGGGAGCGTTGAAATCGGTGGCGTGTCGCTGCGCGAGCTGAAGGGCGACACCATCCGTGACTGGTGCGCCGTCGTTGCGCAGCAGACCCACCTGTTCAATACGAGCATCCGCCAGAATCTTCTGCTCGCCCGCCCCGACGCCACCGAAGCCGAACTGTATGATGCGTTGCGCCAAGCCAATATCCTCGATGAAATCCTGGCGCTGCCCGAGCGGATCGATACTATCGTCGGCGAGGTTGGCACCCGCCTCTCCGGGGGTCAGGCGCGGCGGATCGCGATTGCCCGCGCGGTTCTGAAGAATGCGCCCATCCTGATCCTCGACGAACCGACCGAGGGGCTCGACGCCGTCTCGGAACACAAGGTTCTCGTCGCGCTCGAAACCCTGATGACGCACCGCACGACTTTGATGATCACCCACCGCCCGCAGAATCTGGCGTTCATGGACACCACGATCGCGCTTCAGCGCGGGCGCATCATTGGAACCCGTTCAAACCGGCGCACCGGCGCTGGGCTGGATCATGATCGCTTCAGATCGGTGGAGGCTCTGGTGCCGGTGTCGCTGGAACACGACCGCTCGATCTGACGTTGCCACCCGGCCAGAGCAGGTTCGCGCGATTGAGATCGCTGCCGCGTCAACTTAATCGAATATCGCTCTAGAGGGTTATGCTTTCAGCTTAACGCTCTAGCTCTATGTTTTTTCGAGCGATTTCATGCGATTATGCTGCCGCTGTCGCGTCAACTTAATCGCATATCGCTCTAAAGATCGGCCACCTCGACCACGCCCTGGATCATCTTTACCGCCTG